>JANNQH010000627.1:0-2743 GCA_031400655.1 Deltaproteobacteria bacterium
GCGCAGCCGGACGAAACCGTCAGGACGAGGAGGAGTCCAGAGACGAGAGCCAGGAGGGCACGCTGCGATTTCATCAGAAGAAGCCTCCGATCGCCGCGAACGGCAGGAGCACCAGATCGAGGGGAATCGTGAAAAGGAAGAGCGGCACCTTGAGGGCAGGCACCATGGTCGAGCCCGCGACCCCGCGCGTCATCCCGAACAGATAGTCGGTCGTGTAGATGTCGCGCTCTTGGTCGTTGTAGGGCCCTGGCCTCGTGGGCGGCACGGGCTGGTATTGGGGCTCGAGCTCGCGCGGCACGGTGCCCCCCTCCTGGGCGAGCACGATCGGCTGGGAGACGGCATCGCCCGGACCGAGGTCGCCCGGCGTCTGCTCGGCGGCGGCGCTGCCAGCCGAAGCGCCGGCGACGACGAGCATGAGAACGGCAATGGTCCGGCTTACGCTGTGAGAATTCATCGAAGATCCTCCTCGTCTGGACTTCGCGCGCCGGGAGCCTAGCCGGACCCGCGCCGGAACCGCCACGGCCGGTTACCGTCCGCGAAACCTTTCGAGGTCCCCGCCCGCGATTGCTACCCCCACTCAGTCCCCGCATCGCGTAATCTGGGTCATACGCCCGTCCCCGCCAGCCGGGGCCACGAGCCGGAGGAGCCCTCATGCCGACGGTCCACGATTCATTCTGTCGTTTCTGCCATGCCGGCTGCGCGATCAAGGTGACGGTCGAGCACGGGCGCGCGGTCTCGGTGATCGGCAACAAGAACAACCCGATCTACCACGGCTACACCTGCGCCAAGGGCCGCGCCCTGCCCGAGCAGCACGCGCATCCGGAAAGACTCCTCCATTCTCAAAAGCGCGGCGCCGACGGCCGCTACCAGCCGATCGCGTCGGCCCAGGCGATGGACGAGATCGCCTCGAAGATCTCGCAGATCGTCGAGCGCCACGGCCCCCGCTCGGTCGCCCTCTACACCGGCACCTTCTCCCTCCCGTACCCCGCCGCGACGCCGCTGGCCCATGCCTGGCTCGGCTCCCTGGGCTCGCCGATGCTCTTCACGAGCGCCACGATCGACCAGCCCGGCAAGCTGATCGCACCCGCGCTCCTCGGGACCTGGCAGGGCGGCGCCCGCGACTTCGATTCGGCCGACGTCTGGATGTTCGTCGGCGCGAACCCGACGATCTCGAAGTCGATCGGCATCCCCTGCATGAATCCCGGCAAGCATCTCCACGATGCCGTCACCCGCGGCCTGAAGCTCGTCGTCATCGATCCGCGCAAGAGCGAGCTCGCCCGCGTCGCCGCCATCCACCTCCAGCCGAAGCCCGGCGAGGATCCGACGATCCTGGCCGGCATGCTGCGCATCATCCTCGACGAGGGCCTCGGCGATCGCGAGTTCCTGGCGCAGAATGCGCGTGGCCACGAAGCGCTTCGCCGCGCGATCGAGACCTTCACGCCCGAGTACGTCGAGCGCCGCGCCGACGTACGCTCCGCCGACCTGATCCGCGCCGCGCGGCTCTACGCCTCATCGAAAAATGGCGGTGCCAACGCCGGCACGGGGCCCAACATGGCGCCCCGCGGCGCCCTGACCGAATACCTGCTGCTCGCGCTCAAGACGGTCTGCGGTCATTACAAACGCGCAGGCGAGCGCATCTCCAACCCGAACGTCTTCCAGTCGAGGGCACGGGCGAAGGCGCAGCCCTCCGGTCCTACGCCGGGCTGGGGCTTCGGCGAGAAGATCCGAGTGCGCAATCTGACGAACACCGTATCCGGCCTTCCGACCGCGGCGCTCGCTGACGAGATCCTGCTGCCCGGCGACGGGCAGGTGCGCGTGCTGATCAGCGTCGGCGGCAATCCGATGGCAGCGTGGCCCGACCAGCGGAAGACCTACGAAGCAATGAAGGCTCTCGAGCTCAACATCACCCTCGACATCAAGATGTCGGCGACGGCGAAGGTCGCGGACTACGTGATCGCCCCCAGGCTCTCGCTCGAGGTTCCGAGCATCACGCTCCCGACCGAGTCGCTGACGCCCTACGCGATGGGTTATCCCGCGCCCTACGGCCAGTACACCCCCGCGATCGTCGAGCCGCCGAAGGGCTCCGACCTCGTCGAAGAATGGGAATTCTTCTACGGCCTGGCCCAGCGAATGAACCTCCCGCTCTCGCTGGCGGCCGCCTACGAATGGGGGCCCGACGTCGCCGATCCGATCCGCACCGAGCTCGACCTCGCGAAGAAGCCCACGACCGACGAGATCCTCGCGATCCTGACGAAGGGCTCGCGCGTCCCGCTCTCCGAAGTGAAACGCCATCCCGAGGGCAAGATCTTCGAGGACCCGACGGCGGTCGTCGAGCCGCGTGATCCCCATTGCACGGCCCGCCTCGAGCTCGCCGACCCGACGATGCTCGGCGAGCTCGCCGAGGTCGCCCGCGAGTCGATCGACCGCGACGCCGAGTATCCCTTCCGACTCGTGAGTCGCCGGCTTCCCGATGTGCACAATTCAGCGGGCCGGGACATCGCGAAGCTCGTCCGCAAATACAACTACAACCCCGCCTTCATGAACCCGATCGACCTCGAGTCGCTCGGCCTCGTCTCGGGCGATGTCGTCGAGATCTCCTCCGACCACGACACGATCCTCGGCGTCGTCGAGCCCGAGGCCGAGATCCGGCGAGGCGTCGTCTCGATGCCCCATTGCTTCGGAGACCTGCCCACGCACGAAAACGAGCTGAAGATCCGCGAGCTCGGCAGCAATACGGGCCGCC
>JANNQH010000628.1:0-6224 GCA_031400655.1 Deltaproteobacteria bacterium
TGGGCCGAGGAGAACAGCCGCGACGCGTTATTCGATGCGATGCAGCGGCGCGAGGCATACGGCACGAGCGGGACGCGGCCCGTCGTCCGCTTCTTCGGAGGCTGGGATTTCGACGAGAAACTTTGCAAGGGACGAGACTTCGCGAGCCAGGGCTATGCGCGCGGCGTCCCGATGGGTGGCGATCTGAAGCAGGGGGCGGCTGGCCAGGTGCCGACCTTCGCCGTCTCGGCGCTCCAGGATCCCGGCACCCGAGCCCTGCCCGGGACGCCGCTCGAGCGGATCCAGATCGTGAAGGGCTGGGTGGAAGGCGGGAAGACCCATGAGCAGGTGTTCGACGTGATTTCCTCGGGTAGCCGAGCGAGCGTCGATCTCGCGACCTGTGAGACGCGGGGCGAAGGGGCGGGGCAGCTCTGCAGCGTCTGGCGCGATCGCGATTTCGATCCCGCGCAGAACGCCTTCTACTACGCCCGCGTGCTCGAGAATCCGACCTGCCGCTGGAGTCAGCGGCTGTGCGTCGAGGCGGGCGTCAAATGCTCGGATCCGGCGACGATCACCCCGGGCTACGAGGGCTGTTGCAGCGAGCGACACGTCCCGGTGATCCAGGAGCGCGCCTGGACCTCCCCGATCTGGTACACGCCCTGAGAGGCCCGAGGCTCAGACAGGCCGCTCTCCGCGGATCGTGACGCGGTACATCACGCGCTCGTAGTCGGCGTAGTCGTCGATCGCGTAATGCTGCACACAGCGGTTGTCCCAGATCGTGAGCGTGCCGTTCTCCCAATGGACGCGGCAGCTGAATTCCGGGCGCGTCGACAGGTCGTGGAGCAGGGCGAGCAGCGCGTTGCTCTCGGGCTTCGAGAGGCCGACGATCTGCTGCGTGAACATCGGGTTCACGTAGAGGCTCTTGCGTCCGGTGACGGGGTGCGTGCGCACGACCGGGTGCACGACCTCTGCGTAGATGCTGTCGCTGTACGCGTACTGGATCGCGGTCTCACCGCGGTACTTCGCTTCCCCGGTGATCTTCGGGTCGTAGGCGGTGCGGGCGCTGTGGATCGCGGAGAGCGGCTCGAGGAAACGACGGAGCGGCTCCGAGAGCGATTCCCACGCGCGCTCCATCGAAGCGAAGACCGTGTCGCCGCCGACGGGCGGGACCTGTGCGCCGTACAGGATCGTGAGCGCGCTCGGGCACTCGAAGAAGCTGTTGTCGGTGTGCCACGAGGTGCCGAAGAAGGCCTGCTCACCGGCGGGCTTCAAGACCTTGATGATCTCGGGATGTTCGGTCATGCCCTTCGCGATCGGATGGACGTCGGGGCTGCCGAACGTCCGCGCGAGGGCGAGGAGCTGTGCGTGGTCGAGGGTCTGGTCGCGGATGCAGAGCACTCCGTAGCGGGCGAGCGCGTCGCTCAGCGACTTTCTCTCGCTTTCGGCGAGCGGTCGGGAGAGATCGATGCCGCGCAGCTCGGCACCGAGTGCGCCGGCGAGTCCGCGGATCTGGAGCTGGGTGGTCATCGGATGCCTCTGCCTTTCAGGCTACTTCTGATATCACACTGACGGACCGTCACGTTAGGATCCGAAGTGTCCTCCTGGAAGGGAGGACGCAAAGATGAAAAGAAGAGAGGACACGGCGTGAACCGACCCGCGGCGGAATCTGGAGGGGAGTGGGCGATGCTCGATCGGATCCTTCACCACGGCCACGGCCACGAGCACGAGGAAGCGGCCGCGCCCAGGCAAGTCTTTCGCGTTCTCGTGGTGGAGGATCAGAGCGAGACGGGTGGGGAGCTCGGTGCGAGCCTCGCTCGCGACGGCTTTGCCGTTCGTGTGTGCCCGGACGGGCTCGCTGGACTCCACGCCTTCATCCGGGAGCTGCCCGACCTGATCGTGACGAGTGATCGGTTGACCGGCCTCGATGGCTTCGAGTTCGTCCGCCGCGTTCGCGAGATTTCCGACGTGCCCGTCGTCGTGGTCGCCTCGGAGCCGGAGCTCGCGAATCGCGAGCGGGCCATGCGCCTCGGCGTCGACCGCTTTCTTGCGCGGAGCCTCGATCAGCATGAGCTCGCCCTGGTGGCCCGCGAGCTCCTCGAGCCGGTTCGGCCACCTCACTCGTCGCGCAAGCGTCTCACGGCGGCTCATGTGCGAAGCGTCGCGCGCTCCGAATTGCAGGCCGAGCTCGAGCGACTGCTGGTCGAATGTCGCGGGAACCTCGCCGAGATCGGACGTCGCATGGGAAAGGATCGCTCGACGATCCGATACCACCTGCGCCGCTTCGGCATGCTGGTCGACGAGGGCCCGATCTGGGTGGGCCACTAGCGTCCTGTGCCAGAAGTTCGCAGCGAATCGCGGTTGCGCCGGGCGTCCTGCGGCGGTTCACTGGGCCGCCGGGGGGCGGCATGGATGGCGACTTCGCGCGAGGCTGAGGTTCTGCAGGGCGGTGAGACGACGCTACGGGCGTGGCTGCTCGGGCTGCTGCTCTCCGTGGTTCTCGGCGCGGCCAACGTGTATCTCGGGCTCAAGGTCGGGATGACCGTGTCTGCCGCGATCCCGGCGTCGGTGATCGCAATGCTCGTGCTGCGGCGGGTGCTGCGCGGGGGGACGATTCTCGAGGCCAACATGGTCCAGACCGCCGCCTCCGCCGGAGAATCCCTCGCCGCCGGGATCATCTTCACCGTCCCCGCCATCGTCCTGATCGGATTCTGGACCGAGTTCGACTACTGGACGACCACGCTGATCGCGATCGCGGGCGGTTGGCTCGGCGTGCTCTTCATGATCCCGATGCGGCGCGTCTTCATCGAGGAGAGCCCCGAGCTGCCGTATCCGGAGGGCGTGGCGTGTGCATTGGTGCTGCGCGCCGGGATGGACGAGGCGGATTCGGGCTCCGCGCGCTCGGTGGTGCAGGGAGGACTGCTCGGCGGGATCGTGAAGCTCGCGATCGGCCAGCTGGGATTGGCGGCGGGGGTGCTCGAGGGGGCCGTCCTCGTCGGGGGCCGTCCGCTCTTTATCGGGGCCGAGATCTCGCCGGCCCTCGTGGCGGTGGGGGCGATCGTGCGCCTCGAGGTCGCGGCGCAGATCTTCTTCGGCGGTGCGTTCGGATGGTGGGTCGTGTTGCCCTGGATGGCCGAGCTCGCGCCGGTTCTCGCCCCCGGGTCGGCGGCGCTGCGCGAGGCGCTCGACGCGGCCTCGGCCGCCGCGCCGGCGGAGCGTGCTTATGCGCTCTGGTCCCAGGGTGTGCGTTATGTCGGTGTGGGCGCGATGGCCGTCGGCGGCGTGGCGGCCCTCGTGCGCGTTCGCGCAGGCCTCGCGCGGGCGGTTCGCGAGCTGCGCGAGGGTTGGTCGTCGCGGGCGCTGGAATCGTCGGAGCGCACGGATCTCTCGAGTGGCGTCCTGCTGCTGCTCGCCGCGCTCTCGATCGGAGCGACGGGGATCGTGTACTTGCGCTTCACGGGTGGACTCGGGATCGCGTTGCTCGCGACAGCCCTGATGGTCGTGACCTGCTTCTTTTTCGTGGGCGTCGCCAGCTACATCGTCGGCCTCGTCGGAAACAGCAATAGTCCCGTCTCCGGCATGACGATCAGCGCGGTTCTACTGACCGGCGCTGTCTTGTACCTCGCGGGCTTTACAGGCATGCAGGGCATGGTCGCGACGCTCGGGGTCGCGGCGGTCGTCTGCTGCGCGGCCTGCACCGCAGGCGACATCTGCAACGACCTGAAGACGGGATCGCTCGTCGGCGCGACACCCTGGCGCCAGCAGCAGATCCAGCTCGCCGGCGTCGCGGTCGCAGCGCTCGTGATGGCTCCCGTGCTCCAGCTCCTCGACGACGCCTACGGCATCGGCTCCCGCGAGCTGGCTGCGCCCCAGGCGAGCCTTTTTGCGAGCCTCGCTCGGGGCTTTTTCGGGGACGCGTCGCTGCCCTGGGGTCTCGTCGCGTTGGGGGCGGGCATCGGGGGCGTCGTGCTCGCGGTCGACGCCTGGATCGAACGGCGCGGGGGAGGCATGCGGCTCCACCTGATGCCGATTGCGGTCGGCATGTACCTCCCGCTCGGGCTCTCGCTCCCGATCGCGGCGGGCGGCCTCATCGAATCCCTGTCCCGTCATGGCCGGGCGCAAGCCGATGGGCGTGCTGCGCAGTCCGTGGTGCTGTTTGCGTCTGGCGCCGTGGCCGGGGAAGCGCTCGTCGGTGTGGGACTCGCGTTCCTGGTCGTGATCGGCGTCGGGCGCCTCGATTGGGGCGGGTCGTGGCAGACGCTGGGTGGGGCGCTTGCGGCGCTCTCAGTCGTCTACGCGTTCTGGCGCGCGGCGCATCCCCGCGAGTCGGTCTAACGCGCGGACCGCGGAGCGATCAGACGAGCGCTTTGATGACTCTGGTGACTCTGGTGACTCTGGTGACGAGAGGGGTCAGAGCTCGCCCATCCTGCGTTGGAACGCGTAATCGGCGGGCTCGGCCACGAGCACTTCGTAGGGCGCCTCGTAGACGGGGCGGCAATCTGCACCGTTCGCGAGGTTCACGAAGCAGGCGGGCGAAGCCAGGATCGCGGCCGGCACCAGCAGGACCGAGCCGAGGCCGACGCGGAACACGGCCAGGGGTCGCACGATTGCGATGTCGAGGCCGGTCAAGAAGATCCGCTCGGTCGTCGACGCGTCCGATGAATCCGCCTCCGCCATCACGGGTCGGGTCGAGACGAGCGTCAGCAAGGCGAGAGCGCAAGTCATCCATCTCATCGACGAGAATCGAATCGAGGAGCCAAGGCGAGTCGGGTGCGTGCGCATCGCAATCCTTCCTTATTCCAGGTCTGTCCGGGGCAATCGGTGCCGGCCGATCCTAGCAGAGCCGGATGGGGCCGGAATGGCGACGGCCAGTCCCCTTCGATCGGCTTTGCCCCGCGCTCGCGGTTGAGCCAAGATCAAGCCCGCGTGCCGCTTTGGCGCGCCCCGAACGGCCGCTCGAGCGACCGCTCGACCGCAACCCACCGCCAAGGAATCCCCCAATGAAGCTCTATACCGGAATGGGCCCGAACCCCCGAGTCGTCACGATCGCCGTCGCCGAGACCGGTGCGAAGGTCGACGTCGTCACCGTCGACCTCATGAAGGGCGAAAACCGCCAGGCCGATCATCTGAAGCGCAATCCTGCCGGCCAGCTGCCCACGCTCCAACTCGACAATGGCCAGTTCATCTCCGAGATCACCGCGATCGCCGAGTACCTCGACGAAAAGACCGGCGGCAAGCTCGTGGGCAAGACGCCCGAGGAGCGGGCCGAGACGCGCATGTGGGTGCGGCGGATCGATCTCAACATCGTCGAGAACATGGCCAACGGCTTCCGTTATGCGGAGGGGCTGCCGCTCTTCCAGAGCCGCATGCGCTGTATTCCCCAGGCGGCTGCTGATCTCAAGGCGATCGCCCAGGAGCGACTCCTCTGGCTCGACGGCCTGATGGCGGGCAACGACTTCATCTGCGGCTCGCGCTTCAGCCTGGCGGACGTCCTGCTGTTCGCCTTCCTCGAGTTCGGGGCGAGCGTCGGTCAGCCCATCGATCCGAAGTGTGAGCGGCTGCAGGCCTGGTACGCACGGGTCGCGGCGCGGCCGTCGACCGCGCGCTGACGAACGCGCCGGCGAGCGAGCGCCAGCCGGCTTCCCGTGTCGCCCGCGGCCGCTATCCATGGCAGAAGTTCGGCAGAAGGATGGTAGTCCTGCCATGAGCGGTCAGCGGGCGCCGTGCTTTTCGAGCTGTTGATGGAGGCGCGCGAGCTTGCTCGCTGCGGGGGTGGTCTCGATCCCGCCGAGCGCTGCGAGCCATTGCCGCACGGCGGCTTCGACGCGGCTTGGCGGGGCGTAGGGGGCCGCGCTGCCCCCAACGCCTCCCGCTGCCCGGTCCGAAGCGAATTCGATCTCGATCTCGTAGTCGATGCGGCCACCCGGTAGCGTCGTCTGGTCGAGGGCGAGATCAACCTCGAAGCGGCCGTCGGCGTCGCGGAGCGCGAGGCAGAGTGACTCCCTGCGATTGCTGAATTCGGCATAACGCTGCAGCCGTCGGCCGAGGCAGGCGGCTTCGAGGGCAAATAGAGATAAGTTCCCAAAGCTCCTAGAAGACTCAAAACAAAAATAAGAATGGAGATAAACACGAAAAAATTCATAGTTTTTTTCGGTGCGTTGCCGTCTCCTCCCGTGAGAGGAGCTTTTGGTATGAAAGATGTTTGGAACTTGGTTTCCACGATATTATTATATCCTAAATTAATTTAA
>JANNQH010000629.1:0-2249 GCA_031400655.1 Deltaproteobacteria bacterium
TGCTCGTTCGCCTTGTTCTCGGTCTGGCTCTCCATCCTCGACGCGGCGCGTTCCTTGACGCGGTCGAGAATGCTGTTGGACTGGGCGTTCGCGCGCAGGGGAACGAGAGCCAGGATCGGAAGCGCGACGATCGCCAGCGCAATCGGGAACCGTGTCATACGCCGAATCTCCTGTCGCAAGTCGCGGGCGGGCGAGCCAGGACGCGCAGCCCGTCGCGGATGCAGACAAGGTGACTCGAAATTCCTGGGCGCGCGACGCGCTGAGGATGGATCCCCGACGTGGATTCGAACCACGATTAACAGAGTCAGAGTCTGTTGTCCTGCCGTTAGACGATCGGGGATCAGGACGTGCGGCCCGGTTTGTACCCGACCGGAGCGCGCTCCTCAAGGTCGGTCGGGAAACGGGCTGCGGTGCGAATTTCGCCGATCGGACGCTGCGGCGCCCGGCCTGAGTCCCGTCCGGGAGCAGGGGTCGATCGAGTCCCTGGAAGCTCCCTATAGAGAGTGCCTTGCCCCGTGGGGTAGCGGCGGGCTAGCTCGGCGTGGAGGCAAGCGCGGGCGGGCGGGCCCGGTCCGGCGGCGATCCGCGGCCGGGGCCTGTCCCGGCGGGCCGGCTTCCTTAGACTCGGCCCCCGCGCCCAGTGCGCTCGACTCTCCGGTTCCGCTCGCGCGAGCGGAGCCCGGCAAGCCAATACTGACCCGCCACGCCTGAAAGGATCGCCGTCATGTCCGAGCAGAAGGCCGAGATGAAGCCCGCCGTCATCGTCGAGAAGGAGGGCCACATCCTGATCGTGACGTTGAATCGCCCGGAGAAGAAGAACTGCGTGAACTCCGAGGTGATGTGTCGGCTGTACGACGCGTGGGTCGAGCTCGATCGGGATCCGGAGCTGCGCGTCGCGATCCTGACCGGCAAGGGCGACACGTTCTGTGCGGGCATGGATCTTTCGGAGATCCCGAAGCTGCGAACCGGGAAGCCCGAGAACGAGTGGATGGCGCGCGTCATGAAGGACACGAACATCACGCTCGGCTGCTGGCTCAAGACCTATCGTCCGACCAAGCCCGTGATCCTCGCCGCCGAGGGCTTCGCGCGTGCGGGTGGAACCGAGATCCTCCAGGGCACCGACATCCGTGTCGCCGGCGAGAGCGCGATGTTCGGCGTGACCGAAGTCCAGCGCGGGCTCTTCCCGATGGCGGGCTCGGCGGTGCGTCTGCGGCGCCAGATTCCGTACGCGATCGCGGCGGAGATGCTGCTCGCGGGCGAGGATCTGCCGGCGCGCAGAGCGCTCGAGCTGGGCCTCGTCAATCACGTGGTGCCCGACGGTCAGGCCCTCGCGAAGGCGAAGCAGATCGCGAATCGGATCGCGAATAACGGCCCGCTCGCCGTCGCCGGAATCCTCGCGACGCTGCGCGCGACCGAGACGCTTCCCGAAGAAGAAGCCTTCAAGATCGAGATGCAGCACGGCATGAAGGTGATGATGTCGAAGGATGCGGTCGAGGGGCCGCGGGCCTTCATGGAAAAGCGGCCGCCGGTCTTCACGGGCGAATAACGCCGCATGAGAAAAAGCGCCTGGCTCAGAAATCGGTTCGCCGGCTGTCCGAGCATTCGAGGATGAAGTCGGCGCCGAAGGCCGTGGCCGGCGTCTGGAAGCCCGGCGCTGCCGAGCCTTCGGCCGCGCGCCGGGCAGCCTCGACGGCGGCAATCTGGGTCAGCGCATAGCCACTTGGCGTCTCGAGCATCGCCGCTGCGCGTTCGCCGCCGGGTCCTTCAACCTCGGCGAGAATGACCGAGCGCGTCGACTCGCGGGCCGCGTCGTCCGGGCCTTCGGGCAGCGCGTCGATCCGCGCTGAAAGGAAGCCCTGCACGGCGCCCAGGCGCAAGATGGGCAGCACGTGCCCGGCGACTCGCAGGAGCCCCGGAATCCTCCCCGACATCACGACATAGGTCTCGATGTTCGGGATGCCCGTCGAGTGGAAGGCGCTCGCGAGATCGGCGAGCGGCATCGCAACGCCGCGCATCGGTCCGGCGCCGAGCTCGAAGGTGTGTTCGAGGCTCCCGAGCGGCCGCGACACGAGCACGCCCTGCCGCCGGACGCGAAGTCCGTCGCCGAGCGACTCGACGAGTGTGCGCGCCGTGCCCCGAGACATGCCGCCTCCCAGTCCCGCGAGTGCGATCCGGAGCGTCGTCGGCTCGTGCAGCCGCTTCGCCACGTGGACCGCGAGGCAATCGCTCGGCACGACGTCGAAGCCGAC
>JANNQH010000630.1:0-6191 GCA_031400655.1 Deltaproteobacteria bacterium
TCCGCGCGTCTACGTGATCGGCCGCAAGCGCGGGGCGGACGTGCTGCGGCCACTTTCGCCGGAGCACCCGGATGACGAGACGTTCGAGGGGCTGCTGATCCTGCGGCCCGAGGGACGGCTCTTCTTCGTCAATGCCCAGAACGTCGGCGAGCAGATCAACGCCTTGATCGAACAATACAAGCCGCGCGTGCTGGCGCTGGACATGAGCCGCGTGACGGATATCGAGTATTCGGCGCTGCAGGCGCTGATCGAGGGTGAGAAACGGATCACCGAGCGAGGCGTCGAGGTCTGGCTCGTCGCGCTGAATCCCAGAGTGCTCGAGGTAGCAGGCCGCACCGAGCTGGTGCAGCGACTCGGCCGCGATCGGATGCTGTTCAACGCGCGCGCGGCGATCGAGCGCTACCAGACGCGGCAGGCCAAAGGTGCCGACAAAGCCAGAGCTGCATTGGACTCATGAGAACTGCGTGATCTTCCGGGTCCGGCACCTCGTTGAATTCGAGGTGTCGAGTCAGACGCGGGGCAGCTCACCGCCTGTTTGCCCGTTTCGGTTCAATCAGGAGCGGCGGCATCAACCATTCCAGACTCGCACACTGCCCCGCGCACAAAGATGCGATCTCCATCCGGCACAACCCGCCCTTCTTCAAAGTCAGCGAGAGATGCGAGCCACCGGTACAGAGCAGCGAAAGCAAGCTGCTCGAGTCGGGTTCATGGCCCACCAGGAGAATGCTTTCGGGTCTCGGCCGCAGCTCGTTCAACTGATGCACCAGTTTTTCGACGTCGCCCGAGGGAGCGAGATGTTCCGTGAGCTCCAGCCGGCCGTTCAGGCGCAGCCCGCGCTCGACGATCTCGGCAGTCTCCCGGGCCCGCACCAGCGGGCTGGAAAAAATTACGTCGAAGCTGATGTTCAGCTTTCGCAGGACGCGCGCGAGCGCTCGTGTGCGTCGAGTGCCCTTCGGCGTGAGCGGACGGTCGGCATCGTTCGGATAGCGCGGGTCGCCGCGTTCAGCGGCTTCTCCGTGTCGCAGGATATAGAGCTTCATGGTTCGGTTGATTGCAATCTCGTGCGGCCGAAAGCCACAGAAAGCGACTCTGGACGATCTTGGGCAGGGTCGGGCCCCCGATTCTTTGCGGCTGGCACGAGAGCCCTTGGATGCTTAAAATCGAATTATTATGAGTGACATCTTCAAAGATCGGGAGCGGGGCTTCGAGGCCGATTATTTCCGCAAGCAGGACGCGAAGCTGCTGGCCAAGCTGCGGGAGCGCGCCGCGTTGAGCGAGGTTGCGCAGGCCCTGGCCGAGAAGCTGAAGGTCGACAATGCCGAGCTGCTGCGCCACATCGTCGAGCTGGGCCTCACCCGCGAGACGGGCGCGGCGGTGCTACTGGCGCCGCTGGTGCAGGTGGCTTGGGCCGGGGGCCAGGTGAGCGAGGCCGAGCGCAATGTGGTCCTGTCGCTGGCCGCCTCGCGCGGCATGCTGCCCGGCTCGCCGGCGTATGGACAGCTCGAGACCTGGCTGAAGAAGCGCCCGTCCGACGAGCTGTTCGCGACCGCGCTGGAGGCGATGAAGGACGGGCTGGCGGTGCTCACCGAGGCCGAGCGCGACGAGCGGATCAAGGGCATCGTCGAAGCAGCCCACCGGGTGGCCGAGGCCTCGGGCGGCGGGCTCCTTAAGCTGCTCGGGCTGGCGACCGGAGTTTCCCACGGCGAGACGCTGGTACTCGACGCCATCAACCTCCAGCTCCGCGCAGGCAAGTGACGCGCTGAAGCGACGCGAGCATCAGGGCTTCCAGTCCACCGCGTGATCCGCCAGGTAGTCGTCCACGGCGGCACCCACGGTCGGGTGGAAGACCTCGGGGCCGAAGTGCTCGAGCAGCTCGAAGCGTTTCAGCTTGTCCTTGACGGGATCCTTCACCTCGGCGAAGTGCAGCTCGATGCCTGCTGCACGGACCGTCTGCTCGAGCTCGGCAAACATGTCGGCCGATGTCACGTCGACGCTCGTCACCGGTTCGGCAGCCACGATGATCCGCTGCACGGGCGTCGGTGAGTCCGCGACGGCCTCGAGCACTCGCTTCTGGAACAGCTCGGCATTCGCGAAAAACAGCGGCGCATCCCAGCGGAACAGGACCAGGCCCGGCACCCGGCGCGCCTCGGGATAGCGCTTGATGTCGTGGAAGCCACGGATGCCGTCCGCCCGGCCTAGCACCGCATAATGCGGTCGCCAGCCATCCCAGAGAAACTCGATGACCGAAACGACGATTGCCAGCCCGATGCCGGGAATCGCACCGAGCACGGCGACGCCGGCGAAGCAGCCGATCGAGAGCCAGAATTCCCAGCGCTGGATACGGAAGATGCGGCGCAGATCGGCGACCTCGAACAGGCCGATGGCCGACGCAATCACCACGGCAGCCAGCGCACTGATCGGCAGGTTGCGCAGCAGGTCTGGCGCCAGCACCAGCAGCAGGGCGACCGCCACCGCGCCGACCACGCCGGTGAGCTGGGTCCTGGCGCCGGCGGCCTCGGCGACCGGCGTGCGCGATGAGCTGCTGCTGATCGGGAAGCCCTGGAACAGTCCGGCGGCCAGGTTTGCGACTCCCAATCCGACCATCTCCTGGTTGGGATCGACATAGCTGCGAGTCCTGGCCGCATAGCTGCGGGACAGGACGCTGGTGTCGGCGAACGATACGAGCGCTACGGCAGCGCCGCCGATCACCGCAGCGCGAAGATCCGCGTTGTCGATCCACGGCAAGGCGAATACGGGCAGGCCCTGCGGCAGCTCGCCGAGCACCTTCACGCCGGCACTCGCGCCGAGATCGAAGAGACCCACCGCGACCGTGGCCGCCACCACCGCAATCAACAGGCCGGGGATGCGCGGCCAGGGCTTGAGCCCCTGGATCACCGCGAGCGTGCCGGCACCGATGGCGAACGCCGTCCAATTGGCGTCCCCCGCCAGGACCGACCCACCGATCTGCCAGAGGTCGCGGAGCGGACCGACACTGTCGATCGACACCCCGAAGAGCTTCGGCAACTGGCTGATGATCACCACGAACGCAATGCCGTTCATGTAGCCATAGCGGATCGGCTTGGACAACAGCTCGGTCACGAACCCCAGGCGCGAGAGCCCCGCCAAGATGCAGACCAGACCGGAGACCACCGCCATCAAGCCGGCCAGGGCGACGGCGCGAACCGGATCACCCCCCGACAACGGCAGCACGACCGCGAGGATCAGCGCCGCGAGCGACGAGTCCGGCCCCAGCACCAGGATGCGGCTCGGACCGAATAACGCGTAGGCCAGCAGCGGAACGATCGTCGCGTGCAGGCCGTAGATGCCGGGAACGCCCGAGGCGACCGCATAGGCGATGCCAACAGGGACCAACATCGTCGTCAACACCAGTCCCGCCACGATGTCGTGGCGCAGCCAGGCGAGCTCGTAACGGCGTGCAGTCTGCAAACCCGGCAGCCAGTGGCTCCAGCCACCGTCATCGGACTTCAGCGGGCGCGCAAGGCGACCGGGCTCGGGCTGCGAATGGGCGGGAACGTCATCGCCCATGTGACTCCCCCCTCGTCGTCATCGCACAGCGCGCCCCCTGCGCCTCAGCTCTCGGCCTCGAGGGTCTTGCGCGCCCGTGCGAGCTCCTGCTTGCGCGGGCCCTCCAGGCGCGGGAAGTCGAGCTCGAGCTCCGCGAGCCCCGCGACCAGCGCCTCGGCCACGATCAGGTGTGTGAACCACTTCTTGTTCGCCGGGATGACGAACCAGGGCGCGTGGGCCGTGCTGCTATGCGCGATCGCGTTCGACCAGTGAAGCTGGTACTCGTCCCAGCGCGCGCGCTCGGCGACATCGCCTTCATTGAATTTCCAGTTCTTCTGGGGCTCGTCCAGGCGCGCGAGGAAGCGACGCTTCTGCTCGTCGCGAGAAATGTGCAGGAAGAACTTGCGGACCAGCACCGCGTTGCGTGTGAGGTAGCGCTCGAAGGAATCGATGTCCTCCAATCGTTCGTCCCATAGCTTCTCGCCCAGGCAACGCGGCGGCAGGCGCTGCTTCTCCAGGAACTCGGGGTGGATGCGCACGGTCACCACTTCTTCGTAGTAGGAGCGATTGAAGATCCCGATCCGCCCGCGCTCCGGCAGCGCGCGCGCGGCGCGCCACAGGAAATCGTGGTCGAGCTCCTCGCTCGACGGCGCCTTGAAGGCGAACACCTGGCAGCCCGCCGGATTGATTCCCGAGAGCACCTGCTTGACCGTGCCGTCCTTCCCGGCGGCGTCCATGCCCTGGAAGATCAGCAGGACCGCCCAGCGATCCTGTGCGTAGAGGCGTTCCTGCAATTCGCCCAGCCGCTCGAGGCTCTGCGCCAGGCGCTTCTGCGCAACCTCCTTCTCGAGCTCGCCCGTGTCGCGCGGATCCACGTCGGCGAGCTTGAAGTGTCCATCGGGTCCCACCCGGAAGCGCTCGAATGAAGTCTGATTGTCCATGCCACTACGAAGCTACTCGCTCGCGGGAGTGCGAGCCAGGGCCGAGTCGCTCCGCCCTCTCAGCCTTGCTGCCCGCTCATGAGAGGCGGCCCCGCCATTCCGGCAAATCGAGCGCGCGCATCGAGGTCGCGACGATCTGGGCCGCGGCCGCGTCGAGGTGCTCGAACGGTGGGCGCGTAAAACAGCCCGGAATCCCGAGCAGTCGCATTGCGGTCTTCAAGAATCGCACCGTCCCCCCCGGCCAGATGTTCAAGCTGAAGACCCCGTTGACTCGCCGGTACGCCAGCTTGGCGGCTGCAAGGTCGCCGGCCCGAATCGCGGCCTGCAGCTCGCCACACACCACGGGTGCGATGTTGCCCTCGGAGCAGAGAAAACCCTGACCGCCGATGGCGAGCGTCGAGAGCGCTTGCATCGGACCGCCGACCAGGATCTCGCAGCGGCCAGCGACGAGCTGCACCAATTGATGGAGATAGTTGACCTCGCTCGTGCAGTGGATCGTGGCGATGTTGGGATAAGCGTCGAGGAGCCGCCCGAGCACGGAGAGCGGGACGAGGCCGTTGTAGATATGCGTCGAGATCGCCGCGGGAATCCTCATCTCATCGAGCAGCGCCCTGAAATACCGCTCGAGCTCCCGGTCGGTGAGCTTCATCGAGTGGCCGGGATCGACGGTGTAGAGCTGCATCACGTCGATCTTTGCCTGCTCGGCGATGCGAATGATCGGTCGGAGCTGGTTCGCGTTGCGGGGCTCGACGCCCATCGCGCAGACCGGGACCCGCCCGGCCGCGGTCGCAACGACCGTGTTGTAGAAGCGCTCGGTCTCCTCGAGCGACAACGCAAATCCTTCGCCGGGAGATGCTGTTCCGATCGCGAGGCCGACGCCCTGGCTGGCGATGCTTTCGACCAGACTCACGACGGCCGCGTCGTCGAGTCGTCCCGCTTCGTCATAGGGAGTGACCGTGCACACGGCGGCTCGATACGGTCGCTCGACAGTCGTCGTCATGGACTCTCCTACTCAGGCTCGGGGGTCTTGGCGCGAAGCTGGCGAAGCCGGACCGCGAGGTCGGCATGCTCGCCCTCGAGCACGTGGCTCACCAGATGCCGCGATTGGGAACGCGCCACGACCTCGAGCACTTCGCGGTCGTCCTCGGAGGCGGCCGCGGCGCGGGCTGCATTGGTCTTCTGGAGCTGATTCAGCTCGCTCAGGATGTCGACGGGGATGGCGATGGCGCGCGCGGAAAAATAGTCCCGCGTGCAGGCCTCGATGTCGAAGGGGTCCGGCGCGGCTGCGACCTGATTGCTCTTCGACGCAGGGCTCGCGTTGTTCCCGAGCCATTCGCCCGGGCTCTGCTGCTCGATACAGCCGAGCATGCCGCGATACGCCCGGTAGCCGAGGACTTCCTGTACGTTGAGCGGCATGTCCCGAGCGACGAGCGGCGGCACGAGCAACAGGTTCGCCTCGTGCGGGCGCAGCCAGCCACAGTTGAAGCCCATCTGCGTCCCGACCCTTGCCGACCCGGTGTGATTGGTGCTCGCTGCGTGATAGGTCGAGCCCAGCCATACGGCGACCGAGCCCCTTTCCATCTCGAGGTAGTCGACGGGATCGTCGGGCTTCGGCTGACGCCCGGCGGGCCACAGATGACTGCCCGGGATCGCGCGGGTCGCGCCGTTCTCCTTCGTAAAGTCCGTCACCGCCCACATATAGATGAGGAGATAATGGGGACCGCC
>JANNQH010000631.1:0-2714 GCA_031400655.1 Deltaproteobacteria bacterium
GGCTTCAAGCGCGAGAACTCTTCGAGATAGCCGCGCATGCGCGTGACGTAGCCCATTTCGTCTACCTTGACCGAAGCCGGGATCGTCGCGGCCGCGAGCACTCCCGCCACCGTCGCGTGGATCCCGCTTAGCAGGAACGCCGTCCACAGCCCGCCGATCCCGAAGATCCCATAGAAAACCGGACTCCGGATGCCCATCCAATTGCCGCCGACGAGGACGCCCAGGAAGCCGAGCCCGATCAGCAGATTCAGCAGCGACACGTCGGAGGTGTAGAAGAGCGCGATCACGAGGACAGCGCCGAGATCGTCCGCGATGGCGAGCGTCGTCAGGAATACCTTGAGCGCGACGGGGACCCGACTGCCCAGCAGCGCGATGAGACCGACCGCGAACGCGATGTCGGTCGCCATTGGAATGCCCCAACCGTCGCGGGTTGGCCCGTCTGCGCCGTTGAAGGCGAGGTAGATCAGCGCCGGAGTCAGCATGCCTCCGAGCCCCGCCGCGACCGGCAGGATTGCCTGCGCTGGCTTGGCCAGCTGCCCGCCGACGATCTCGCGCTTCAACTCGAGGCCGACCACGAAGAAGAACATCGCCATCAGACCATCGTTGATCCAGTGATGCAGGGTGCGGCGGAGCTCCCAGTCGTCGATGCGGATTGCGAGGGTGTGGTGCCAGAGGTCGTGATAGGCCTCTCGCCACGGGGAGTTCGCCCAGACCATCGCCACCAGGGCGGCGCCGAACAGCAGCATGCCGCCCGAAGCCTGCGCCTTCATGAAGCGATCGAGCGGGCGCATCAGGCGGTCGATCGGCTCGGTCTTCGTCATCGCAGGGATCGCATTCAGGCTCGACCCGCGTCGTCCGGCGCGACGTGACCGGCCTCGACCATCCAGCGGATCAGATCGCGAAAGGAGACCTCGGCCGAGATCGGCGCCCGGCCGAGCGCCGCGCGCGCTGCGCGATCGTCGACGGGGACGCTGCGCGTGAAGACCTCCGCGGCTTCGAAGGTGAGCGGGATGTCCCGGCCCAGTCGCTGGATCAGGTCGCCTCCGCGGCCGAGCAGACGCATCGCCCAGCTCGGGATCTGGATTGCCCGGATCCGGTGGCCGGTGAGCTGCTCGAGGAGAGCGCGATAGTCGGCGTGGCTCACGAAGAACGAAGGCGCCATGGCGCGGTTGCCAGCGAGCTTGCCGCCGAAGACGGCGACGAGTAACGCCGCGAGGTCGCGCACGTCGGTATAGGGAAAGCCTCCTTCTGTGACGAGCGTCCGGCGATCGCGCAATGCGTTCGCCACGTTCTGCGGACCGCTCGAAAAGGTCGGATCGTGGGGTCCCTGGATCGCCGTCGGATAGATGATCGTGACGGGCGCCCGCGCCTGGACTTCCCGCGCGATCTTCTCGGACTCGGCCTTGGTCACGGCGTAAGTCGACCTCGGCGCGACGACGGGATCATCGGGCGTCATCACCGCCCCCCGCGGCGGGAAGAGCGCCAGCATGCTCGAAACGTGCACGATGCGAGCCACTCCTGCAGCCGCGGCGGCCTCGAGAACGGTCCGCGTGCCGCCGACGTTGATCCGGTGGATCAGGGCAGCCTCGGCCGGAAGCCGCGAATAGCGGCCCGCGCTGTGGAGCAATCCGTCGCGCCCGATCATCGACCGGCGGACCGCGTCCGCGTCCTGGACGTCCGCCGAGACGACCTCGACGTCGCGGCGGGAGCGACCGAAGGGCGCAAGCGCGGCGTCGAGCTTCACCGGGTCACGTACGAGGGCGGCCACTTCATGGCCGGCGTCGAGCAGAGCCGCCACCGTGTGGCACCCGACCAGCCCGGAAGCACCCGTCACGAGGATCTTCATCTCGCGCTCTTCGAACTCAGACGATCGGACCGAATCGGGCGGTCCAGAGATCGATCAGGAGGAGCGTGATCGCTCCGACCGCGCTGGCCTCGATGGCGCAGCGCGAGAGGCTCCAGCGCGGCTGGCTCATGTCCTCGTCGAGGCGATAGAGCATCGGGAAGCTCACGACGAAGTAGAGCGCGTACAAAGTCGAGCCGTACGTCAACATCAGCTCCTTGCTCTCGTACCAGACGTTCGTCGAGGCCGCCGCCGTGATGTAGAGCTGAGTCTCGGCCCATGCGAAGAAGAGCGCTGTCACGCCCACGATCACGACCCAGCCGAAGCGTTGCGCCGGCAGAGTCCAGTCGAGGGTCATCGTCCGGACGCGGCGCATGCAGACGATCGCGATCGTGTGGTAGACGATGAAGAAGGCGCACGAATTCAGATACATCCCGACCGGGACCTTCTTGAACCCGGCCAGCGCTGTCGCCTCGTCGGGACCGGTCAACGCCGTGTCGAGGTAGAGCGAAACTTCCGGGAAGCGGTATCGCATGCCCAGGACGTCGAAGAAGTACTCGGTGTGGAAATACGACGCGTAGAAGACCCAGACGAACATGAAGAGGTTGAATTTGAACCAGTAGCTCTCGTGCCAACGGACGCCTGAATGGCGCCGGAGAAAGGCGGGGAGCAGCAGGCAGTACGGGATCCACATCCCCGCGTTCTGGACGACGTGCCAGAAGTTCCCGACATCGAGCCAGCCCATGGACTGGATCACCGCGTTGTAGACGAAGAAGACCGGCACGAAAGTCAGGAAGAATTTCTCGGCCCAGGCCTTGTCGGGATTGGTCGAGAACCAGTGGGCTTGGCTCTTGCTCATGCGCGGCTCCTC
>JANNQH010000632.1:0-3071 GCA_031400655.1 Deltaproteobacteria bacterium
GCCGACGATCACGAAGGTCAGCGTCGGCAGCAGCTCTTCGGGATCGGTCTGTCGTTCGGCCGCTTCGAAGGCCGACAAGACCCGGCGGCGGATCTCGAGGGCGTCTTCGATCGTCTTGAGCCCGGGCGCCCAGGCCTCCCACTCGTCCTTGCCGAAATAACTGTGGCGCGCGCCCGACGCGATGAGCAGGTAGTCGAAGCCGAGCTCTCCGTCGGCGAGCGCGAGCATACGCTTCTCGAGATCGATCCCCGTCACGTGCGCGAGGATCGTGCGCGCGTTCTGTTGCAGGCGGAGCACCGAGCGGATCGGATAGGCGATGTCTGCGGGATTGAGAGCCGCGGTCGCAACCTGATAGAGGAGGGGCTGGAACAGGTGATGGTTGCGGCGGTCGACCAGCGTGATGTGCAGCGGTGCATTCGCGAGGGAGCGAGCGGCCGACAGACCCGCGAAGCCGCCACCGATGATGACGACGTGGGGCAGGGAACGACTCGTCATGTCACCTCGATTCGGGCGCGACGCGTGGGCGAGAGTTCAGAGTGCGATCTCGACCGGCAGGTTCGACGACCGGTCGAACATGCCCCGCTGTCGAAAAACCTGTAGGTCGTTCTGAACCCGGGAGCCGGGCGTCAGGATGTCGAGGCAATCGGGGTCCTCGAAGACTTCTGGATCCCGATTCGCGCCATCGAATGAGAGCAGGATCTCGAGGAAGGGATCGGAGAAGGGCTCGCTCATTTCGGTCCTCTCGCGTACGTCGCGCTCAGATGGTTAATCCGCATTCGGCAGCAACGCCATGGTCGATTCGTGCGGTGTGGCGCGGAACCGATCAGAGATTCACCAAGCTCGCAATTCGCGGCGCGTCGCAAGGGCCACCAGGGCCGCGACACCAGCGACGAGCATCTGGAGCTGGCCCGGCTCGGGGACCGCGACCCAGGAGAGCGGGAACGTCGCGTTGGTGTCGAGAGTGATGCCGGCCGGTAGATCGAAAAAGAGCTGGGCACCGCCCGGGTTGAAGAAATTTGCCGAAGAGTTTCGCTGAGCCAATGCGTCGACCTGGAAGGCGACGATCATCGTCTCGCCCGGCTGGAGCGTGAACGTGGGCATCCAGACTTCGGCGACGAAGCTCGTGAAGCTCGCGGCGGTCACGAGGAACGACGCTCCACCCGACGTCTCGGGCGTGACCTGGTTCACGTCGTTGGCGGGGATTCCATTGGTGCGAAGAGCGTGATCCAATGAGACGGAGTAGTTCGTGACGGGCGGTCCCGTCGTCAACACGGCCAGGAAAATGTTGCTGTCGGCGCCCGTATCGATCGAAGGTCCGGGCGGCACGACCGACTAGCTCCCCGCGAAATTCGCACCGAGGCTGCCTTTCCAGATCGTGAACGGAAAGGGGTTGTTGTTGGTGAAAGTGAGGTTGGCTTGGATGCCCGCGCCCGTCGAGGAGACCGCCTCCGCTGCCAGGGTCGTGGCGAGCGCGCGGAAGCTTCCTGTCGCGAGGTTCGCGCTGGCAGAGTGATTCGCGTCGGCGAAGCTGATCGCGACGGGGTCGACTTCGCGAACCCCATCGTGTTGCACATAGACCGAAGGGGCGGCCGCATCCGCAGGGGAGGGGGACATGGCAAGCAAGAAGAGCGCCATCGCGAGAGTCAAACGAGGCTGAAGCAGCATGTGCAACTCCTGATCACCAGCATCGATCCTGGCGTGGTGTACGACACCCGATTATGACATGAAATGGCGCTGCCCCGGCGAGAAATGCCTCGAACCTTTGAAGGCGATTTGCGCTCGCAAGTCATCCCCCGAAGGTCGGATACCGGCCCGTCGCGGGATACGTCATGAACTCGACGAGGTTGCCGTCCGGGTCCCGGGTATAGACGCTCGTCCCGAGACGCCTTCCCCGGTCTGCGCCCCCGGGCTGATCGAAGGGCCCGTAGGCGATGGCGGTTCCCGCCTTCTCGAAGATCAGCATCGCCTCCTCGATCGTGCCGTCGAAGGCGAAGCAAAAATCGCCACAGCCCGGCAGCGCCGTCGGGCCGCGGGCATCGAATTTCGGATCCTGCCAGAAGGCCGGGCCGTGGAAGTTGAGCTTGGCGTTCGGTCCGATCGCGATCGCGAAGATCGGATACTTGCCGGAGCGGAACTCGTCCTCATGGATCGTCTCGAAGCCGAGTCGCTTGTAGAAATCGAGCAGCGCTTCGGGGTTGCGCGAGGGGAACGAGACGTGATCCCAACCGGTGACGGGCATTTCGGTTCTCCTGGATGCGGGTAAGGGCGAGGGGGAATGGGTCCCACGGCTTCGATCTTATGTCAGAATCCGCAAGCTGGACGAGGCCCCGATCCTGCCGCGGACGCGGGCGGCCCGGTGCGCGGGATCCACAAGACGGAAAGGACCCCGAACATGAAGCTCGTCGTCACGGGACACGATGGCAAGGGTGGATCGGTCTTCTCGTACGCCGGGAAGCCGCCGCGGGAGTCGAGTCCCGGGAGCTACGACCTCTGGTCGACGAAGAGCGCGATCGTCATACCCGATCCGACGGATGCGAGCTCGCCCGCGAAGATTGGTTATTTCCCGCAAGTGGGAGAGACGGCCTTCAAGATCGTGACCGTGCCCGGGCTCGCGGCGCGCGCGTCGATGCCCGATCGGGCGGTCTCGCTCCCGGATGAGATCCGCGCGCATTTCGATGCCAAGGATCCCGAGATGCACACGACCGACACGATCGACTACGTCCTGATCCTGTCCGGCTCGGCGGAGCTCGAGCTCGATTTCGGGAAGCAGGAGGCGGTGCGCGCGGGGGACTGCGTCGTGCAGCGCGGGACGCGGCATGCGTGGCGGGTGACGAGCCAGGAGCCGATGGTGTTGTGTGCGGTCTTGATCGGGGCCCAACGGACCGCTGGCTAGGGATTGGCGCTGGCGCCGCCGTCGGAGAGCTCTTCGCGAGCGCGTCGGAAGTCCTCCCGCGCATCCCGGATCGCGTTCTCCTTCAGCTCCTGGAGCGCATCGGCGCGCACGTCGGCCTCGTTGCGCTCCTCTACTTCATCGAAGTACTGATCGGTCGGAGACCTCGCCGCATCACAGC
>JANNQH010000633.1:0-4263 GCA_031400655.1 Deltaproteobacteria bacterium
GCGGCGCTCGACGCGCTCTTCGACGCCGGACCCGGCGCAGGACCCATCGAGGAGATGATCGTGCAGGCCGCCCGGGTCACGAGCGAGCGCGTGCGCGCGGCCGGTCACCGGACGCTGCTCTCGGGTGTGGGCCAGGCCGCGCTTGCCGCCTGGCTCGCGGGCCATCGACTCCGGGAAGAAGGCATCGACGTGACGCTGCTCGCCGAGACGGGCATGGTCGGCCACGATCCGCGGCCCGCCGATCCCTTCCTGATCAACTATCGCAACCTGCCGACGACGACCCAGCTGACGGACGTGATCGAGGCCCTCGGGCTGCACGCCTGTGGTGCGGGGAATCGCTGCCTCGCGACTCTCGGCGCGGCACAGGTCGACCGCTTCGGCAACGTCAACTCGACGCGCACCGCGAGCGGGCGCTTCCTGGTGGGCTCCGGCGGCGCGAATGACCTCGCCAACAGCGCCGCCGAGACGCTGCTCGTCGCGCGCCAGGAGGCGCGCGGCTTCGTTGAGAAGGTCGATTTCGTGACGAGCCCCGGCGACCGCGTCTGGGGCCTCGTCTCCACGCACGGTCGCTACGAACGCCGCGACGGCGAGCTCGTCCTGACCGGTGTGTTCCAGAGCGCGGGGCCGAGTCCGGCAGCCGTCGTCGAGGAGATCCGATCGCGCTGCGGCTGGTCGCTGCGGGTCGCGAACGACCTGGCCTGGATCGCGCCGGCGACCGACGACGAGCTCGCGATGCTGCGCGTCTTCGACCCCGAGCGCTTCTTCCTCGGTCGCGACCAGCTTCGCTAGGTCGCGCGCCGCGAGGCCCGCCGGGCCGCGTTTGGCCGCGCGACCGCCTCTGTTAGGATCCGGCCCCCGACCTGGCGATCGCTTTGCCGAAAGGAGACCGCTGACGATGTCCACCCCCACGAGCGAAGCCCACAAGGCCACCGTTCTGAAGATGTGGAAGGCGCTCGCCGACTTCGACTTTGCGACCCTCGAGAGCTGCCTCCATCCCGACGTCCACTACGAGGACGTCCCGACCGACGACGCCGGCGCCCGGGGCCCGAAGAACGTGGTGAAGCGCCTCTCGATCGCCTGGGACCATCTGGCAAAACAGGAGCAGATCACCCACCACATCGCCGGCGACGGCCCCTACGTCTTCCTCGACCACACCGAGATCTGGACCTTCAAGTCCGGTGAAAAAGCCCAACACACGTTCTGCACGTTCCACGAGCTGCGCGACGGCAAGATCGTGAAATGGAGCGATTACTGGGACGTCGGGCGCTTCGTCGGGCAGTTCCCCAAGTGGTTCCTCGAGGAGCTGGCGAAAAGCCGGGCCACGGACTTCGGGGGCTGAAACCGATCGATTCCGCGTGGTGTCCGCTGGTTGCTCCCAGAACACGGAGCGCGATACTCCCGCGCCGTACGGCCGCGCCACTCGCCGGCGCCGCGCCGACCTCGGCAGAAAACCGGGCGCCATCGAAGGCGCCGCCACAGGAGACGACCGCATGAGCGAGGGCATTGACGCGCAGATCGCGGAGCATACGCGGGTCTGCAACGCATTGGTCGCCGAGGTGGGGAAGGTCGTCGTCGGCCAGGAGCCGATGATTACCCGGCTCCTGATCGGCCTCCTGACCGGAGGCCACGTGCTGCTCGAGGGCGTCCCCGGCCTCGCCAAGACGCTCACCGTTCGCAGCCTCGCGACCGCCATCGATACGGGCTTCTCCCGCATCCAGTTCACCCCGGACATGCTCCCCGCCGACGTGATCGGGACCGAGATCTTCAATCCCCGCGAAGGCACCTACAGCGTGAAGCGCGGGCCGCTGTTTTCGAACCTGATCCTCGCCGACGAGATCAACCGCGCGCCGGCGAAGGTCCAGGCCGCGCTGCTCGAGGCGATGCAGGAGCGCCAGGTCACGATCGGCGGCACGACCTACAAATTCGACGAGCCCTTCCTCGTGCTCGCGACCCAGAATCCGATCGAGCAGGAGGGCACCTATCCGCTGCCCGAGGCCCAGATCGATCGCTTCATGTTGAAAATCGTCGTCGGCTATCCGTCGAAGGACGACGAGCGCAAGATCGTCGACCGGATGGCGTCGGGGCAGCCCGAGCCCGTCGTCCAGAAAGTCGCGACCCCGGCCCAGCTGCTGGCGGCGCGCAAGACCGTCGACAAGATCTTCATCGACGACAAGGTCAAGGGCTATGTCGTCGACCTCGTCCACGCGACCCGCGACCCGAAGAGCGCCGGCATCCACGATCTCGAGGGCATGATCGAAATGGGCGCCTCGCCGCGCGCTTCGCTCTTCCTGACCCGGGCTGCCAAGGCGAATGCGTTTCTGCAGGGCCGCAGCTATGCGACGCCCCACGACGTCAAGAACCTCGCCCTCGACGTCCTGCGCCACCGCGTCGCGATCACCTACGAGGCCGAGGCCGAGGGCAAGCGCAGCGAGGACGTGATCGAGCGCATCCTCGCCGGCGTATTGGTTCCCTGACCGAAGGCTGGGGCTCGTACAATGCTCGCCAGTGAGATCCTCCGCCGCGTTCGCGAGATCCAGGTGCGTACCGGCCGCCAGGTGGCCGACGTGCTGGCGGGGGAGTACGTCTCGGTCTTCAAGGGGCGCGGCGTCGAGTTCGACGAGGTCCGGCCCTACGTTCCGGGCGACGACGTCCGCACGATCGACTGGAACGTGACGGCGCGGATGGGCGCGCCCTACATCAAGCGTTATGTAGAAGAGCGGCAGCTGACGCTCATGCTGATGGCCGACATCTCGGCCTCGCAGGATTACGGTTCGGGGAGGCGGAGCAAGCGGGAGGCGGCGGCGGAGCTGTGTGCACT
The DNA here is from genome assembly GCA_031400655.1 of Deltaproteobacteria bacterium. GTDB lineage: Bacteria > Myxococcota_A > UBA9160 > UBA9160 > UBA4427 > UBA4427. Next base: position 2,819 of record JANNQH010000633.1, read on the forward strand.
GCTCGCCTTTTCGGCGACCCGCAACGACGACAAGGTCGGTCTCGCGCTCTTTCATGGCGAGATCGAGCAGTACATCCCGCCGCGCAAGGGCCAGAAGCACGCCCTGCGCGTCGTGCGCGAAGTCCTCGCGCATGGAACGGGCGACGAGCGACCCGCGGCCCGCAGCGTCCGTTCGGGCGCACGAGCCGCGCTGGGCTCGAACAGTGAGCCCGCGCCGCGGACGCCGAGTCGCTGGTTCCAGAACCTCGTCCCGGGGCTCGCTCGCCGGCCGCGCCCGCCGCGTGAGGCGACGGACCTGCGCCACGCCCTCGAATTCCTGATGCGCGTGACGAAGCGGCGCACGATCTGCTTCGTGGTCAGCGACTTCCTCGACGAGGGCTACGAGAAGGCACTGGTCGCCGCTAACCGAAAGCACGACGTGATCGCAGTCCTCGTCACCGACCCGGCGGAGCTCGTGATGCCCGACGTGGGCCTCGTCGCCCTGCGCGACGCCGAGACGGGGGCCACCCGGGTCGTCGACACGGGCTCGCGGAGCTTTAGGGAGAGCGTGCGACCGCTCGCAGGCGCGCGCGCGAAGACCCTCGAGCGCCGGATCCGGTCTCTCGGGATCGATTTCATCCACGTCGATGCGAGCGGCGACGTCGTCGATCCCCTGGTGCGGTTCTTCCGCATGCGCGAGAAGCGGAGTCGGCGGTGAGGGCGTGGGCGGGGCGGACCGGTCGCGCGTGTTTTCCGAAGTCGGCGACGAGGATGTCGGTCGTCGTCGCCTTCGCTGCCGGCTTGGCGTTCGCTGTGGTGCTGGCGACGGCGGCGATCGCGCGAGCCGCCGACGAGCCCGATGATTCCGCCGAGTCCGCCGACTCCCCGGAGTCGATCGAGCGGCATTACGAGCTCGGGCCCGTCGCGGTCAAGCTCAGTGTGCGGCCGGCGAAGCCGGTGATCGGTGACATCGTCGAGCTGCGCCTCGAGGCTCGCGCGGAGCCGGGTGTCGAGCTCCTGATGCCGGAATTCGGCGAGGCGCTCGGGCGCTTCGAGATCGTCGACTTCGCACCAAGCGAGAGCCAGACCAAAGACGGCGGGAGCGAGGCGCGGCAGCGATATCGACTGCAGCCGTCGCGCTCCGGTGCGCAATCGATTCCCGCGCTGCGGGTCGAGTTCGTCGACCGCCGCGACGGCCAGCAGGCCGCGCCGGAGGGTGAAGACGCCTACGAGATCCTGACCGAACGCGTCGCCCTCGAGGTCGCGCCGGTGCTCGCGTCGGATGCGCCCCTCGAGCTTCGCCCGCCGCTTCCCGATCTCGGGCAAAGGCGGATGGGCGGCCTGCCCCTCTGGGCCTGGCTGCTCGGGGCAGCGGGCGCGATTGCTCTTGCGAGCCCCTTCATGTGGAGGGCGTGGAGCGCCTATCAAGCGCGCCAGCGCCAGCGAAGCGCCTACGAGATTGCGCG
>JANNQH010000634.1:0-1967 GCA_031400655.1 Deltaproteobacteria bacterium
GGCGAAGCTCGTCGTGACGGCAGACGGCGGTTACCGCAAGGGCGCGAAGTTCGCCCTCAAGGCGACCGTCGACGCGGCAGTCGAGCAGACCCCCTGCGTCGAGAAGGTGATCGTCGTCGAGCGGACGAAGCAGCCGGTCGAGATCCGGCCCGGGCGCGACCTCTGGTGGCACGACGAGATGGCCAAGGCGTCGACCCACTGCAAGCCGGCCAAGCTCGACGCCGAGAACCCGCTCTTCCTCCTCTACACGAGCGGCACGACCGGCAAGCCCAAGGGCATCCTCCACACGACCGGCGGCTATCTCACGCAGGTCACGACGACCTTCAAGGCGGTCTTCGACATCAAGGACACGGACGTCTTCTGGTGTACCGCCGACATCGGTTGGGTGACCGGCCACTCCTACGTCGTCTACGGCCCGCTCGCGAACGGCGCCACGACCGTCATGTACGAAGGCACGCCGACCCATCCCGGCCCCGACCGCTGGTGGAGCCTGATCGAGAAATGGGGCGTCACGATCTTCTACACCGCCCCCACTGCGATCCGGACCTTCATCCGCCTGGGCGACGCGCATCCCGCGAAGCACGACCTCTCGTCGCTGCGCCTGTTAGGCAGCGTCGGCGAGCCGATCAACCCCGAAGCCTGGATGTGGTACCACCGCGTGATCGGCGGCAAGCGCTGCCCGATCGTCGACACCTGGTGGCAGACCGAGACCGGCGGAATCATGATTTCGGCGCTGCCGGGCGCCGTCGACACGCGCCCCGGCTCCGCCACGCTCCCGTTCCCCGGCATCCACGCCGACATCCTCGATGAGAGCGGCAAGCCCGTGAAAGGCGAGGGCGGCGGCTTCCTCGTCTTGAAGCATCCCTGGCCCGGCATGCTGCGCGGCATCTGGGGTGACCCGGCGCGCTTCAAAGAGACCTACTGGAGCAAGTACGACAAGACCTACTTCGCCGGCGACGGCGCCCACCGCGACAAGACAGGCTATTTCTGGATCATGGGCCGGATCGACGACGTGATGAACGTCTCGGGCCACCGCATCGGCACGATGGAGGTCGAGAGCGCTCTCGTCTCGTCGCCCGAGGTCGCCGAGGCGGCTGTCGTGGGCCGCCCGGACGACCTGATCGGCACGGCGATCGTCGCCTTCGTGACGCCCAAGAACACGGCGAAGGCCGACGATGCGCTCGTGGCGCGCCTCAAGCAACACGTCACGAAGGAGATCGGCGCCATCGCACGGCCCTCGGAGATTCGCTTCACGAACTCCCTCCCGAAGACACGCTCGGGCAAGATCATGCGGCGCCTCCTGCGCGACATCGCCTCGGGCCGCGCCGTCGTCGGCGATACCAGCACACTCGAGGATTTCAGCGTGTTGGCCCAACTGCGCGCGAGCGACGAGGACTGAGGTCGCGGAGTCCTGACGCCGGTCCGGACACCAGGAGGTGAACATGGGTGCGGAGGTGGACCCGGAGCTCGAGAGGTTCATGGCGGAGGTCGAGGGTCGGAGCCCGGCCGAGCCCGAGTTCCTGCAGGCCGTGCGGGAAGTCGCGCGCGACGTGCTTCCCTTCATCGCCGACAAGCCGGCCTATCGCGACGCGCAGATCCTCGAGCGTCTCGCCGAGCCCGACCGAGCGATCTCCTTCCGCGTCGCCTGGGTCGACGACGCGAATCGGGTGCGCGTCAATCGGGGCTTTCGGGTCCAGTGGAGCAACGCCATCGGGCCCTACAAGGGTGGCCTGCGCTTCCACCCGAGCGTCAATCTCTCGATCCTGAAGTTCCTGGGCTTCGAACAGACCTTCAAGAACGCGTTGACGACACTGCCGCTGGGGGGAGCCAAGGGCGGCTCGGATTTCGATCCCCGAGGCAAGAGCGACGGCGAGCTGATGCGCTTCTGCCAGGCCTTCATGTCCGAGCTGTTCCGCCACATCGGCCCGAATACCGACGTGCCCGCCGGCGACATCGGCGTCGGCGCC
>JANNQH010000635.1:0-2391 GCA_031400655.1 Deltaproteobacteria bacterium
TGGCGCCGAGCTCGGATGGACCGGTCGCGACGGCGCGCTGGCGGTGGAGGGCGATGGCGCTGCGCGGGCCGTGATGCGGTATTGGGGTACTCCACGTCGCTGTGCGGCGGGATTCTCGCGCGCGGAAACCAAGGGGAGGGGTGGCCTTGATGGGCGGGGAGGTCGATATCGAAGGGGAGGTCGGGATTGAGGGGGACGCAGGCGGCGACGCCGAGATGGCGGCGCTGGCCGAGCGCTGGCCGCGGGTCCTGATCGAGGCCGGCACGGCGGATTCCCTCGCGCGTCGCTGGGTCGCGAGTCGCCGGGCTGCCGTCGCTGCCGGACGCCCACGCCATGCGCACCACCTGCTCACGCCGACACTTGCCTCCATCCTCTCCGAGCTGCGTCGGGCAAGGCGTCTCGTGCGTGGATTGGAGGCCGCCGAGGAATCGCTCACGGTCCAGGCTCTCGGCGTCCGCCACAGAGCCTCAGCCATTCAGCCGGCGGCCCGCCGAATCTCGCGTCTACTGCTCGTGAGCACGGATGGATCGACGCGTTTCTATAGAAATCTCGAGCGCTTGATCAGGAATTCAGAAAAAACACTCGAAGTTTTGGTCGTCCTCTGCGACGAGCTCGAGCTTGGTGCCGCGGCGTTCGGGGCGGACAACCGGGCACGCGCCCTGCTCATCGATCACAAGGACGGGGTCGCCCGCGTGCTCGACTGTCTCGGGGAGTTCGTCGAGGGGTCTCGAGTCGAAGAGTGATGCGGACTCGGCGGGGCGGCAGTCGGTCTGCCGGGGCCGACTACGCAACGGATTGCGGGCGTGCGAGCGCCTGGGACCGGATTCGTTTCAACTTGAAACGAATTCTTCGAACTAATCTTCAAGTATCTGGTTTTGAAGAGGATGTTCCACGAGGAACGAAGCGTCTTTGCGGGCATCGGGCGGCGCGTCGAGGATGTGTCGCACGCGCGCCAGAAGGCTCGTGGAGCTGAAGGGCTTCTCGAGCAGATCGGGCTCGGAGCCGGTGAGTCCGTGCTGGCTCAGGGTGTCGTCGGTGAAGCCGGACATGAAGAGCACCCGGATGTCGGGCCGCAGCTGGCGGGCGCGCCGGGCGACTTCGGGGCCTGCCATACGCGGGAGCACGACGTCGGTCAGCAGGAGATCGATCGCCCCGTCGTGGCGGCTGCAATGGCGCAGTGCTGCGGTGGCCGATTCGGCGGCGAGCACCGTGTAGCCCTTCCGGCTGAGGGTGCGCTCGACCAGGCGGCGGACGGGTCCCGAGTCCTCGAGGACGAGCACGGTCTCGCGTCCCCGAGCGGCCACCTGCGGCTCGACCGGGTCGGCCGCCGTCAGTGCCTCGCCTGCCGTCGGGAGGTAGATCGTGAAGCTCGTGCCCAACCCGAGCTGACTCGTCACGTCGATCTGCCCGCGGCTCTGGCTGATGATTCCGTACACCGACGCCAGTCCGAGCCCCGTGCCGCCCGAGGCCTCTTTGGTCGTAAAGAAGGGCTCGAAGATCTGGGCCCGGGTCTCGTCGTCCATCCCGGTCCCCGTGTCCGAGACCTGCAGCGCCACGTAGACGCCCGGAGTCAGCATTCCCGATTCGACCCGGAGCGGAACGGCGCACTCGAAGTTCGACGTTTCGAGCTCGAGCCGGCCGCCGCGGGGCATCGCGTCCCGGGCGTTCACGACGAGATTCACGATCACCTGCTCGATCTGGCCGGGGTCCGCCATGATCGGCTCGAGCTCGCCGTGAAGATGGGTCACGAGCTCGATGTCCTCGCCGATCAGGCGCCGCAGCATGCGGTCGATGTCGGCGACCACCGCATTCAGATCGACGCGTTCGGGCTGCAGCACCTGCCGCCGGCTGAAGGCGAGCAGCTGGCGGGTCAGGCTGCCGGCGCGCTCGGCAGCGCGCAGGATTTCTTCGATGTTCGGTCGGGTCGCGTGCTCGGCGTCGAGCTCCTGGAGCACGAGATCGCTGTAGCCGATGATCGCCGTCAGCAGGTTGTTGAAGTCGTGGGCGATGCCGCCGGCGAGACGTCCCACGGATTCCATCTTGCGGGCCTGTCCGAGACGGAGCTCGCTCTGGCGCAGCGCCTCCTCGGCCCGGCGCCGGGCGCTGATGTCCCGCAGGCTGACGGCGAGGTAGGACCGCAGTGGCTGTGATTCATCGCCGCGGACGAGCTCGGAGGTTGCGAGTGCGGAATCGCCGATCGGCCGTTCGCCGCGCGCCGTCGAATTGGCGAGCGGGTCGCAAACCAGAAATATCGTCGCCTCCGTCGCAATCGCCGGCTCTTCGGTGCTGCGCGCCAGGCTGACCTCGCCGTTCCAGGGGAAGCTGGCGGTCAGGCGCGGAATGACCTCGCTGCGCAGGCGCTGGACATCGGCCGGGGTCAGGAAGTCGAGC
>JANNQH010000636.1:0-22020 GCA_031400655.1 Deltaproteobacteria bacterium
TCGGCCTGGCCCGCGAGATCGAGGTGGGCGAGCTCCGCATAACGCGGGAAGCGGCTCGTGTCGAAATAGAGACCATCCTCGATGCGATAGAGGTAGCCGCCGGCCTCGAGGCGCTGCGCCAGCTCGATCTGCTCGGGGATGTGGTCGGTCGCCCTGGGGTTGTGCTCGGGCGGCAGGCAGTTCACGGCGTCGCCGTCGTCGCGCCAGACCTGCGTGTAGTGGGCGGCGATCTCTTCGGCGGATTTTCCGGTGCGCCGCGCGGCGGCCTCGACCTTGTCCTCGCCCTCGTCGGCGTCGGAGACGAGGTGGCCCACGTCGGTGATGTTGATGACGTGGGTGACCGCCAGGCCTTCAGACAGCAGGAAGCGCTTCAGGAGATCCGAGAACAGCCGCGAACGCAGGTTCCCGATATGCGGCGGGCCGTAGACCGTCGGACCGCAGCTGTAGATGCCGACCCTGCCCGGCCGGATCGGGACGAAGGGTCGGCGCGTGCGGGTCCGCGTGTCGTAGAACTCGATCTGGGTCACACCTTCATCCTCGTCTCGCCACGCGCGCTCGCCGCCGGCGTGGTCCGGGCCCGCGCAGCAGCTTGTCTCACTCGGCCTCGAGCAACACGACCGCCAGCGCCGCGATGCCCTCTCCGCGGCCGATCGCGCCGAGCTCATCGGTGCTCGTGACCTTGATGTTGACCTGCGACGGCGAGGCGCCGAGCAGCACGGCGACCCGGGCCTGCATCGCCGGCTGATGGGGAGCGAGTCGGGGTACCTGCGCCACGACCGTCGCATCGAGGTTGCCGAGCTTGAAGTGCGCCGCGCGCATCCGGGCGACGACGCGGGTGACCAGCTCGCTGCTCGCGATGCCCCGCCAGCGCTCGTCGCTCGACGGAAAATGCCGCCCGAGGTCGCCCTCGCCGAGGGCGCCCAGGATCGCGTTCGCCACGGCATGCAGCAGCGCGTCGCCGTCGGAATGCCCGACCAGCCCGCGCTCATAGGGAATCGCCACACCGCCCAGCCAGAGCGGCCGTCCGGTGGCCAGCGCATGAACGTCGATCGCCTGTCCGATCCTCATGCCGCACTCCATCGCCCGCTCATGCCTGGCCCCGAGATTCGAGCAACACGCGCGCGAAGAGGAGATCTTCGGGTCGCGTGATCTTCGGGTTCGGCGCCTCCGCCTCGACCAAGGTGACGGCGTGGCCCAGGGCTTCGACGAGGGCCGCGTCGTCCGTCGCGCGCCAACCCGTCTGCATCGCTCGCGCCGTCGCGGCCTCGAGCCAATCCCGTCGGAAGACCTGTGGCGTCTGGGCCGCCCAGTACAGCGCGCGATCCGGGGTCTCGACGATGCGCCCGTCGACGACGCGCTTCAGCGTGTCCCGCACCCGCTCGCCGAGGATCGCGGCCCCCGTCTCGAGCGCGGCCTCGATCACGCGACTCACATCCCCCGGAGCGACGAGACAACGCGCGGCATCGTGCACCGCCACGAACTCGATCTCCGCCGGCAGATTCGCGAGCCCCGCCTGCATCGAGTCCTGCCGCTCGGCGCCGCCCGTCACGGCCCGCACGATCCCCGGCACGTCTCCGAGCACAAGCCCCTCGAACGCCGCCCGGTCACGCTCGGCCAGCACGGGCACGATGCGATCGATCCGCTTCGACGCCGCCAGCGCCCGGATCGAGCGCTCGAGCAACGTCCGGCCCGCGAGCGGAGCGAAAGCCTTGGACACGGATTGCCCGAGCCGCGCCCCGCGCCCGGCCGCCAGCACCAGCGCCGCGACCGCGGGCCCCCGCGCCATGCCTAACGCACCGGCACGCGTGCCGCGTCGAGCTCGATGGCGTGACTATCCAGAATCGTACCTTCCGCGCGATCAAGAGCGGTTTCCGCCGCGCGGAAGAGCTGAAGCGCGCTGATCTTCTGGCTCTCGGCCTCGACGAGATCTTCTTGGCGCAGCAGGACATCGAAGGGGGTCGATTCTCCGTGCTCGAGACGGATGCGCTCGGCCCTGAGCTGCTCCTGGGCGGCCAGGCGCCGGCGCTCGGCGGCCTCGATGCCCCCGGCCGACGCAAAGAGCGTCCGGCTCGCGGAGCGGATCTCGAGGATGATGCCCTGCTCGAGGCGGACGCGGCTCGCCTTCGAGCGGCGCAGCTCGAATTGGCTGCGGTCCACGCGCTTTCGGGCCGACGTATTCGGAATCGGAATGGAGAAGATTCCCTGCACTCGATAGTTGTTTGCGCCGTCGCGAGTGAACCAACCGTCGGTCGACTCGCCGTAATTCATGTCCTCGGGGATGTTGGGCGGAGCTGCTCCGAATGCCACGAGGTTATCATTGCCCTGGCCCGAGATTCCGACGTATCCGTAGGCTCCCTCCACATCGACTTGAGGAAGACGCTGGTTCTTGGCGAAGCGCAAGTCGACCTCGCCCTGCTCGATCTGGTTCGCGGCGATCTGAAGCTCAGGCCGGTTCTCGAAGGCCTTTGCGACCGACTGCTCGATGTCGATGGGCTCGAGCTGGTAAGACCCGAGATCCGCGGTCGGCACGAATTGCAGATCCGTCAGCGCAGATAGCTCGGGGCCGAGGACAGCGTCGATCAGCGCATCCTGACTGTTCCGGAAGGTGTTCGCGGTCTGGATGAGCTCGACCTCGCGCTGGGCCACGCCGGCTTCGGCTTCGACCACCTCGACCTGCGAGACGACCCCGACCTCGTATTGGGTCTTCGTCTGGTCTAGCAGCGCGCGCGCCGCCTCGAGACTCGTCTGCGCGACCCGCACCCGATCGCGCGCGGCGACCAGTCCCCAATAGCGGTTCACGGTCGTCTGGACAGTATCCATCAGCGCCTGACGAAACTGCTGCTGCGCCGCATCGCTCTGGTACCCGGCAAGCTTGACGTTGGTCCAGGGTGCGCTCCAGATCAGATTTCTCGCGAGCGGGACACGGGCACTCAGAAAAAAGCTCGAGTCATATTGCTGATCGAGGGGCTGGATGATCTGACGTGTGGCGGTGGACGCACTATTGAAACGGGCATCCACGGACGCGCCAATGTACGGAATGAGCTGGCTCACGCCTGCGCCACCACCGAGGACCCGGTCCCGATTTGTTTCGGAAGAGGGATCGCGCAGATTCGTTGGATTGAACGCGCTGAAATTCGGCGATTTCGCGACGTCATACTGCGCGTTCGCGGAGAGCGTCGGATCGTATGCGCCCCAGGCCCCGAGCGCGTCGGCCTCGGCGATCAAGGGCCCGAACCGCTCCACCTCGACCTCGAGACCGTTCCGAATCGAGAGCGCTATCGCCTCCTCGATTGCGAGCGGCTGTCCCTCCATCACGATCTCGGCCCCCGGCGCCAGATCGTCCTGCATGAGCATCTTCGAGACATGAGCTGGGAGAGCCCTCGCGGGCTCCGCTGCAGTCGCTGTCGTCGGCTCTTCTGTCGGCGGCGGCTGATCGGGCGGCACGACCGATTCGGCCACCGCGCCCGGGTCAGGGTCCGGCGCCTCCACCACAGCCGCCTCCGCCTGACGAGGCACCTGCTCGCCCGAGGCTCCCTGGGCGGCCGCCTCCTGAAACGGGATGACCAGCAGGGCGAGCCATACCAGCCCCAGCAACAACGAACGCGTCATGAAACTCCTCCGGCAGCCAGCCACATCCAGGCGCGGCCCGGATGATGGGGGCCTGTGCAGGGTGTCGCAACCCGAAGGAGATCCAGATCACAGCTTGCGCCGGCCGCCGATGCGATAACCTGACCGGACTTCGTCCCGGAGGAGCCGGGCTTCGAGCGCGTGGGGAGGACAGTCGTGGGATTTTTCAGCTCAAAGGGCCGCGGGGAGAGTGGCTCGTCCGATCCCGCTCGCGAGAATGCGGCCACGACGCCCGGCTCGGTCTCAGGCGTTCCGCGGACGCAGTCCTGGCAGACGATTCCGGGGGCCCAGGCCGCCTCGGACGAGCGATCTCGGGACAACGAATCGACGACCGGCCGAACCGCCGGCGCACAGGGGGGGAAGAAGAACATGGCCACGATTGGGCAATCGATCGTATTCAAGGGCGAGCTCACGGGCGACGAGGACCTCGAGATCGAGGGCCAGGTCGAGGGCAACGTTCGCCTCGCCAACAATACGTTGACGGTTGGTGCGAACGGCCGTCTGACGGCGCAGGTCGTGGCCAAGACGATCATCGTGATCGGCCGCGTAAAAGGGAACCTCACGGCGACCGAGCGGATCGAGATCCAGGCGACCGGGATCGTGGAGGGCGACGTGAAGGCGCCGCGCCTCAACGTCCAGGAAGGCGCGGTCCTGAATGGTGGCATCGACATGTCGGCCAACGCCCAGGCGTCGGTCCAGTCTGCGACCCAGACCAGCCAGACGTCTACGCAGTCGGGTTCTGCCTCGACGACTGCCCGGGACGCGGACGCCCGCAAGGCAGCGGTGAGCCCGCCTGCCCCGTCGGCGAGTCACGCCCGGCCCTGATTCAGCAACGTCGCTCCGGAAACCTCGCTCCGGAAACGTAAGAACGACTGACCCGCTCGCGCCTGGCCGTGCAACCCGCGGCTAGGCGCGAGCGCGTTTGGGCGATCCCCCAGGACGACCCGCCGGACCGCTGCCGCCGGTCGCCCGCTTGTCTTTGGGCTTGTCCTTGCTCTTGTCCTTGGAAGAAGCGCCGTAGCGCCGCTCCAGGTAGAGCAGGATCGGCGCCGCGATGAAAATCGACGAATAGGATCCGACCACGATGCCGATCATCATCGTCAGCGTGAACGGCCGGATCACCTCGCCTCCGAACAAGAGCAGCGAGAACACCGCGAGCATCGTCAGCGCCGACGTCAACACAGTCCGCGACAGGGTCTGGTTCACGCTCATGTTGAGAACCTGTTCCAGGTCCTCCGTCGTGTGCGCGGCCACATTCTCGCGGATGCGGTCGTAGATGATGATGGTGTCGTTCAGGCTGTAGCCGATGATCGCGAGAATGGCCGCCAGCACCTGGAGGTCGAATTCGACGTTCAACATCACCAGGATGCCCGAGGTGATGATGACGTCGTGGACCAGGGCCACGACGGCGCCGGGGGCGTAGAGCGCGCTGAAGCGGAATGCCACGTAGATCAAGATCGCAACCCACGCGAGCAGCATGGCGCTGATGCCATCGCGGCGGAGATCCGAGCCCACCTTCGCGCCCACGTACTCGACGCGCTGCTCCTTGAAGTTGCCGACCGCCTCGCGAATCGTCGACTCCAGCCGGGCGACCCGCGTATTCGACTCGAGGCCGGCCGGCCCCTCACTGTCCGCCGGCCCACTTCCGGGCGCGGCCTTGAACTTGATCAGGAACTCGCTCGCATCGGCCTCGCCCAAGCGCATGACCGTGGCGTCCAGGAAGCCCGCACCGCGCGCCACGTCGCGCAGACTCGATTCGTCGACGGTCACGCCGGGATCGAAGCGCAGCTGCATTTCCGTGCCCCCCGCAAAATCGATCCCGACCGGCGGACCGCCGCGCACGAGGGTCGCCACGATGCCGAGCACGACCATCGCGATGGAGCCGGCGATGAAGAGCCGCCGACGCCCCAGAAAGTCGAATTTGGTGTTTTGCGGAACGATCTGGAAGAACACTGCGAATCTCTCCTGGGCCTTAGGCCAAGTCGATCGAAAGCAAATTTGATGGGCGCGGGCTAGATCGAGAGCGAGGACACGTTGCGTTTGCCCGGGTAGAGGTCGTAGAAGAACCGCGTTACGACCAGAGCCGTGAAGACGCTGGTCACGATGCCGATCGAGAGCGAGACGGCGAAGCCCTTGATCGGACCTGTCCCGTACTCGAACAGGATCAGGGCCGTGAGCAGATTCGTAATGTTCGCGTCGAGCACTGTCCAGGTCGACTTGTCGAAGCCCGTCGCGATCGCCGTCCGCACCGCGCGCCCGGCGAGCAGCTCCTCCCGGATGCGCTCGAACACGACCACGTTGGCGTCGACGGCCATGCCGATCGTCAACACGAGCCCCGCGATACCCGGCATCGTGAGCGTCGCCCCGAAGAGCGACATCAATCCGATCAGGAGCACCAGATTGACGACCAGCGTCAGACCCGCGTAGAGCCCCGAGAGCCGGTAGTAGATCACCGCGAAGGCCACGACGAGCACCAGCCCCATCACGCTCGCGAGTGCCCCACTCTCGATCGAATCCTGGCCGAGGCCGGGGCCTACGGTCCGTTCTTCCTCGATCACGACCGGTACCGACAGCGAGCCCGCACGCAGGATCACGGCCAGATCCGCGGCCTCTGCGGCCGTGAAGCGTCCTTCGATCATGCCGCGGGTCGAGATGCGCGCACGGATCACAGGCGCGCTGTAGACGTTCTCGTCCAGGATGATCGCGAGCTGCTTGTTGCGGCTCTTCTCGGTCAACGCGCCAAACAGCTCGCCGCCCTCCGGACTGAAGGTGAACTCGACGATCGGGCGCTGCTGCTGGTCGAACTGGACCCGCGCGTCCTCGAGATAGTCGCCGGTGATGTCGGCGACCTTCGGGACGAGGTATGCGCCGGTCTCGCGCTTCGTCTCCTTATCCATCTGCTTCACGATCATCTGATCGGCGGGGATTCCGTCGGGATGGCGCCTTCGCAGCGTCTCTTCGCTCTGGTCCGAGTCGGTCACGATCTTCAGCTCGAGGAAGCCGGTGCTGTTCAGCAGACTGCGGGCGCGTTCGCGATCGATCTCCTCGCCCGGAATCTGGACCAGCACGCGATCGTCACCCTGGCGCGTCACGATCGAGTCGGGGATGCCCTGTTGCGGGTCGTCGATGCGGCGCCGCAGGACCTCGAGGACCTGGGACATCGTGCGCTCCCGCACGTCCGTCTGCCAGCTCTCCGTCAGCGCATAGCGGAGCTCGAGCCCAGTGCCCCCCGCCGAGACCAGCACGTTGGTACCGTCGATCTCGTCGACGACCTTCGCGCGGTCGCCTTCGCGGACGAGCTGGATCAGGAGCTGCGATTTCTCGACGTTGCTCGAGGCGAGCGTGATGCCGTCCTTCGAGAGGCGCTCCACGATGCCCTTGCGGACGAACTCGAGCTCGCGCGTGATTGCCTCGCCGAGATCCACGCCGACCACCCAATGAATGCCACCGGAGAGGTCAAGACCCATGCGCATGACGTCGTCTGGCCAGAAATTGCTCGCCACCCGCTGCGACTTGGGGATGAAATTCGCGACCGTCAGGAAGCCGAACACGACCAACAAAGCGCCGATGAAAGCGGCCTTCCACCTAATCGAACCGCTCACGCTTCGTCTCCCTTGCCGTTGCTCTCGGTCTGACTTCCCCGGGTCAGCTGGTCGATCTTGTTACGGCTGATCCGCAGCTTGATCTTGTCGCCGCGCAGGCGGGCCACCTCCACCTCGAGGACGTCACCGTCCACGGCGCTGACCTTGCCATGGATGCCTCCCTGCGTGATGACGTCGTCGCCCCGGGCGGCCGTCTGGAGGAAAGCTTCGCGCTCCTTCTGCTGCTTCTGCTGCGGACGGATCACGAGGAAATAGAAGATCAGGAAGATCGCGCCCATCATGAGCAGGAACGAAAAATCAGCACCGCCTGGCTGCGTCTGCAGCGGCAGGAAACCACCGGAACCCATCGCCTAATTCCCCCGTTTCCCGTGGTCTGCCCGCGACGCGACGCGCTCCGCCCGCCACTGTGAAAGCTCTGCCCCGGGATAGAAGCGCGCGAGGATACGCTGATATGAAGTCCCGCGCCGCGCCAATTCCCGCGCACCCCATTGGCTCATCCCGACGCCGTGCCCAAAGCCCGAGCCGACGAAGGCAAATCCCTGCGGCGTGGGACGGATGTCGAAGAGCCGGCTTCGCAGTCCGAGACCCTCGACGAGGGAGCGAAGTCGGTCCCCGCTCCACACCTCGCGTCGCGAGGCCTCCGTCGCAACGATCCGCTCGACACGGCCGCTCTCGGTTCGCCCGGTGACCTCGAGGCTGTCGACCCGGCCGAGATCCGAGCCGACGGAGGCGAGCAGGCCCGAAAGCGTGGCCGGCGGGAAGACCGTCCGCCAGTAGGTGAACGGCGCGACGTCCTCGTACTCGACGTCGATGCTTCCGAGATAGGGAACGCTCTTGCCCCAGACCTCCGAGGCGCTGGCGGTGCGGCCACCCGAGGTCGAGTGGAAGACCGCCAGGATCGGCTGGCCCGCAAGCGTCAGGACCTCGCCACGAGTCGCGTCGGCCGCACGCAGCGTCCGCTGCGTCTCGGACTCGATTCCGCGGTAGACCTGGCTCTGCTCGGTGGCCCGCACGTCCCAGTCAGTCGCCGGTTGCTGGCGCGCTCGCTGGTGGACCGCCCTCTGATGAAGGGCCCTCTGATGAAGTGCATAGGTTCGGGTGGCGACCGCCTGGGCGCACAGCGCCTGCGCGGGCCAGCTGGCCGGCATCTCGCCGCCCACGGTCGCGGCGACATAGTCCTCGAGCTCGACGTGATTGACCACACTGAGCTGCCCGGGGTCGGCGTGAACGACGATGCGACCGCGATAGCGGCGGCCGGCGACCTGCCAGGGTCCCGCGTCCTGCGCGGTCCAGGTCGACCCGGCCGAGCGGCCATCCACGACGAGCTCGGCGCCCCTTCGCGCGAGCCCGACGCGATGAACCGCGCTCGCCGACCGGATCTCCATGGGGCTGCTCGACTCGACCAGCAGGACGCGGATTTCGGGAGCCGCTGCCGCCCACGCGGTTCCGGCGGCGAGCCAGGCGAGCAGCGCGAGCGCGAGCACGACCCTCGCAAGCAGCCGCCGACCCGCACCCGCCGCCCGCATCGCACGACGCAGCGAGCGAACCGGAACCGGCGCTCGCACGGCTTGCATCGGACGGCGATTCGGGAGTCGGGCGCGCATCCGATCGACCTTCCTACAGGTCCGCGCGAATCGCCTCTGCCTTGTTCGTGCGCTCCCACGGCAGGTTGACGTTCTCGCGGCCGAAATGGCCGTGGTAGGAAGTCACGCGGTAGATCGGCCGGCGCAGATCGTGCGTCTCGTCGATCCCGCGCGGGGTCAGATCGAAGTGCTTGCGGACGATCTTTTCGAGCTTCGCCGGATCGAGCGAGCTCGTGCCGAAGGTGTCGACGCGGATCGAGACGGGCTCCGCCACGCCGATCGCGTAGGCGAGCTGGACCTCGGCGCGTCGCGCCGCCCCGGCCGCCACGAGATTCTTGGCGACATAACGCGCCGCATACGCCGCGCTGCGATCGACTTTCGAAGGGTCCTTCCCAGAAAAAGCGCCGCCGCCGTGGCGACCCATGCCGCCGTAGGTGTCGACGATGATCTTGCGGCCGGTGAGGCCCGCGTCGCCCATCGGGCCACCGACCACGAAGCGGCCGGTCGGATTGATGTGAAAGATGGTGTCGCGGTCGAGCAGTTCCGACGGCAACGCCGCTCGCACGATCGCCTCGATCACCTCTTCCTTCAGCTTGGCGTGGCTGATGTCCGGCGAATGCTGGGTCGAGAGCACGATCGTCCCGATCCGAACCGGGCGATTCTGGTCGTCGTACTCGACCGTGACCTGGCTCTTGGCATCGGGTCGCAGGTAATCGAGCTCGCCGCTCTCGAAGAGGCTGCGGTGGGTCTCGATCAGCCGGTGCGCGAAGTGGATCGGGGCCGGCATCAGCTCCTTGGTCTCGTCGCAGGCGTAGCCGAACATCATGCCCTGGTCGCCAGCGCCCTGCTCCTTGTGGAGCCCCTCGCCTTCGTCGACGCCCAGGGAGATGTCGGGACTCTGCTTGCCGAGGGCGACCTGGACCGCGCAGCTGGCGAAGTCGAAGCCCATGTCGGAGCTCGTGTAGCCAATGTCCTGGATCACGTTGCGGACGATGGTCGGAATCTCGACCTGGGCCTTGGTCGTGACCTCGCCGAGCACCAGCACCATGCCCGTCGTCGTCGCGGTCTCGCAGGCAACGCGCGACTTCGGATCCTGCTCGAGCATCGCGTCCAGGATCGCGTCAGAGATCTGGTCGCACATCTTGTCCGGATGTCCCATCGACACCGACTCGGAAGTAAACAACGATCGCGAAGCCATCCTGATCTCCTCGTCCCTGATCTCGAACCGGGCGGACCCGATTCCGGTCTGAAAGCCCCGGCACGCTCCGAAGCGGGCCGCAGGGTAGGCGAGCCATCCAGCCCGATCAAACCGAGCGCCCGGCCCGGCACCGCGCACTCGCGGAGTCCCGGCTACCCCTCGTCGGGCTTCTCGATCAGCGCCCCGACCTCCATCACGGCCTGCTCCGCGTCGGTCCCGACCGCCCGCACCGACAACACCGTCCCCTGCGTCGCCGCGAGACACAGGATCGAGAGCACGCTCGATCCGCTGACCCACTCGTCGCCCCGGCCCAGGCTGATCTCGCTCTCGAAGCGCCCCGCGATCGACGCGAGGCGGCCGGCCGGCCGGGCATGCAGCCCGAGGGCAGAGCGGACTACGAAGGCTTTTTCGACGACCTGCCCCGGAGTCATGACTCCCCCCGACTCATGCTCCCCCCGACTCATGAATGGGCTTCCGGAAGCAGCTCGCTCGCCACCGAGATATTGCGCTGGCCATACGCCTTGATGAAGCGGGCGAGCTCGTCGAGGGGCTTCTCATCCCGCAGCGTGGCGAGCTTGATCAGCATCGGCAGGTTCATGCCTGTCACGACCTCGACCTGATGCTCGTCGTGGAAAGACAGGCTCATGTTCGAAGGCGTGCCGCCAAACATATCCGTCAGAATCAGCACGCCGTGGCCGGCGTCGGCGGAACGCAGGCCCGCCGCGATTGCGCCGCGAACCTCCTCGACCGACATCTTCGGCTCGACCGAGACGGCCGCGAAGGTCGGGGCCTCCGGCAGGATGAGACGCAGTGCCTGGAGAAATTCTTCTCCCAGGCGATAGTGGGTCACGATCAGTACACCGACTTTCACAAAGCTTTCTCCACATCGCGATGGGTCACGCTCACGTCTCGCCCGCCATCGCGCAGATAGGCCGCCATCGCCTCGGCCATGGCCACCGAGCGATGTCGCCCCCCGGTGCAACCGATGCCGATCGTGACATAGGCCTTGCCCTCTTCGTCATAAAAGGGGAGCAGGTATGAGACGAAATTACGCAGCCGCTCGAGGAAGGCGACCCCTCGTTCGCTCCTCAGGACATAGTCGGCCACGGGCGCCTCCAACCCGCTTCCCGGACGCAGGATCTCGTCGAAATAGGGATTCGGCAAGAAGCGGACGTCGAACAGCAGCTCGACCGCCGAGGGCGTGCCGTGTCGGAAGCCGAAGGAGACCAGATTGACGACGGTCGGGCGCGTGTTTCCCGACACGTGTCGAATGATCGTGTCCTTCAGCTGATGGACGTTGAGCAGGCTGGTGTCGACCCGCAGATCCGCCAGCCGGGCGACGTGGTCCAGCAGGCTCCGCTCGACCTCGATTCCCTCGTGGACCGACCCGCCCGGGGAATGCGGATGGACCCGGCGCGTCTCGCGGTAGCGCCGCTCGAGCACTTCGTCTGCACTGTCGAGGAAGATGATGTCGACCTGGGCACCCCTTCGGCGCAGGTCGGCGACGGTCTCGGGCAGCCGCTCGAGGAATTTCCGCTCTCGCGCATCGAGGGCCAGAGCGATCTTCTCGATCGGCGAAGTCGCCTTCGTACAAAGCGCCAGGAACTGCAGGACCAGCTGGACTGGAAGATTGTCGACGCAGTAGAAGGAGAGATCCTCGAGCGCCGCCATCGCGGTCGTCTTGCCCGAACCGGACAGCCCGCTCACGAATACGATCCGCTGGCGCACGCCTTCGCTCACTCCCCCTCCTTCGGCGCTTCATCGCTCCCGTCGCTCTCGTCGCTCCCGTCGGTCACATCGAGAGCGCTCCCGTGCGTCCGCAACCGCTCGTCGAGGCGCTCCGCCGCGTTGATTCCGCGCAGGCGCAGCTGCCAATCGCGGATCGCCAGATCGACGAGCGTCGCGAGATTGCTGCCCGCATGCACCGGCAGGGTCACAGTCGGGATCTCCACACCGACGAGCGTCTCGCGCCGACGCTCGAGACCGATCCGATCGAAGCTCGAGCCGGGTGCATGCTCGGCCAGCCGAACGATGAATGCGACCTCGCATTCATCGAGGGTCGCCTCGCGTCCGAAGAGATCGGCCACGCACAAGAGCCCCAGGCCGCGCACCTCGATGTAGTGCCGGATGTGCTCCGGCGACCAGCCGACCAGGGATTTTCCACCGGGCTTGGCACTCGGGATGGCCCGCAGCCGGACGACGTCGTCGGCGACCAGACGCTGTCCCCGGCGCACGAGCTCGATCACGCACTCGCTCTTGCCGACCCCGGACGGCCCCAGGATCAGGACCCCCAGGCCACGCACCTCGACGAGGGCGCCGTGGATCTGTCGCTCCTGGATCGAATCAGAGGCCGAGCCAGCGGTCGCCTTGTCTCGATCTGGAGAGTCTCGATCCGGAGTCAACCTGCGCCCCCTTAGAACTTCGCGTCTTCCTCTTCGATCGCCCGGAAGATCTCCTCGAGGTCGCCTGCGCGGAGCAGGCGTGCCCGGAACGAGGGATCTCGGAAGAAGCGCGAGATCCTGGCGAGGGCCTTCAGGTGCTGGCCCCCGGACTGTTCGGGCACGACCAGCAGGAAGAAGAGCTGGGTCGGCCGGCCGTCGATCGAATCGAAGTCGACGCCCTTCTGACTGCGGGCGAAGGTGGCGATCAAGTGGTCCAGACCGCGGATCTTCCCATGGGGAATCGCGACGCCTTCACCGATCCCCGTACTCTGGAGTGCCTCGCGCTCCTGCAGTGCGCGGACAAGGGATTCGCAGTCGAGGAGCTTGTCGTGGGCCGCGAGGGCGCAGGCCAGCTCGGCCAGCAGCGCGGATTTCTCCGTCGATACCAGGTCGAGGATCGAGGCCTCACGCACCAGGATGTCGGTGATCTTCATCGGGGCCCCCCGCTGCGGCGCGCACTCTATCCCGCAGCCCGACCGCCCGCTATCCCCGGTCCACTCGCGGACGAGCGCCGCTCAGCAGACCTCGCGGCGCTGGGTGGACGAGAGGATGTTCATCGCCTCGCGGTACTTGGTCACAGTCCGCCGGGCGATGTCGATGTTGGCGGCCTTGAGCATCTCCGCGATCCGCTGATCCGACATCGGGCGGGAAGGATCCTCGCTCTCGATGATCTTGCGGATCTTCTCCTTCACCGACTCGGAGGCCAGCGCCTCGCCGTCGAAGCGATTGATGCTCGAGTTGAAAAAGTACTTGAGCTCGAAGATGCCCTGCGGCGTGTGGACGTACTTGTTGGTCGTCACGCGGGACACCGTCGACTCGTGCATCTCGATGTCGTCGGCCACGTCGCGCAGATTCAACGGCTTCAAGTGCGCGACACCGTGCTCGAAGAAATCGCGCTGATGCTGGATGATGCTCTGCATCACCTTGTAGATCGTGCGCTGGCGCTGATGGATCGATTTGATGAGCCACATCGCCGAGCGGACCTTCTCATGGACGTAGGCGCGGGTGTCCTTCTGGCCGGCGCCGCGTGCGCTGGCAGCGAGCATGTCGCGATAGACCGAGCTGATGCGGAGCTTCGGGAGCCCGTCTTCGTTGAGCAGGACGTGGAACTCGTCGGCCACCTTGTACACGTAGATGTCGGGCGAGATATACACCGGATCTTCACCGCCGAAGCCGCGTCCCGGCCGCGGCTCGAGCGCGCTGATCACCCGCGTCGCGTCGGCGATCTCCTGGATCGTCACGCCCATCACGCGCGTCAGCCCCCGGAAATCGCGCTTCTGCAGCTGGTCAAGATGTTGATCGACGATGCGCCGCGCGAGTGTTTCTCCGCCGCCCAACCGGTCGAGCTGGAGCAGCAGACATTCGCGCAGGTCGCGTGCACCGACGCCCGCCGGGTCGAGGCTCTGGACGACGCGCAGCACCTTCTCGACGGCCACCGGATCAGCGCCCGCCTGGCGCGCGACCTCCTCGGTCGTCGCGCGGAGATAGCCCTGGTCGTCGAGGTTGCCGACGATCCAGCGCGCGATCTCGAGCTCCCCCGGGTCGAGCTCGGTGACCTGCAGCTGCCAGGTCAGGTGCTCGGCGAGGCTCGCTCGGCGGGTGTAGGTCGCCTCCAGGGACGGTCGCTCGTCGTCGCTCGCGCCCTTGTTCTCGAGACCCGTCATCGGATGGCTGTCGAGGTATGACTCCCACTCGACGTCCGCAATCTTGTCGGCGTCGCTGGGCGATGCGTCCTCGAAGTCGGTCGGGCTGTCGGAAAGGCTGTCCGAGCTGTTGTCGGAGGGCAGCGCGGGCTCGTCGAAGGAGTACTCCGGCGCGTCGCCGAGCTCGCGTACGTCATCGCGCTCGGAGCCGGCGAGCTCGGGCCCGGCGGCATAGTCAGCATCCGTCGCGTTGTCGGCCCCCGTGTCCGGAGCGTCGTCCCGGGCCTCGATCGTCGCGTCGTCCCGCTCGCCGGGGGTCTCGTCCTCGAGGTCGTTCTCTTCGAGGACGGGGTTTTCCTGGAGCTCCTGCTGGACGAGATTCACCAGCTCCAGTTGATTCAGCTGCAAAAGCTTGATCGCCTGCTGCAGCTGGGGCGTCATCACCAGCTGCTGCGAGAGCCTGAGCTGCTGTTTCAGTTCGATCGCCATGAATGCCTTCTACTATCCATACCGACCCGTACCCGACCGTATTGCCCGGCGCCCTACTTCGCGTCCTCTCGCCCGCCTGCCTTGAGGCACGGACGCCACCCGCAGCTCAGCCGAGGCGGAAATTCTTGCCGAGGTAGACCTCACGCACTTCCGGATCCTCGGCGATCTCGGCCGGTGAACCCTGCCGCAGGATCGCGCCGTCCTTGATGATGTAGGCGCGGTCACAGATCGACAAGGTCTCGCGCACACTGTGATCCGTGATGATGACGCCGATGCCCCGGCCCCGCAGCTGCTCGATGATTTTCTGGATGTCGATCACGGCAATTGGATCGACGCCGGCGAAGGGCTCGTCCAGCAACATGAAGCGCGGATCGAGTACGAGGGCGCGGGTGATCTCGACCCGACGGCGCTCGCCGCCGGAGAGGTCGGCGCCTTTGCGATTCGCCTTCTCGGTGAGCCCGAGCTCGGCGAGCAGCTCGGCCAGGCGCTGCTTGCGGCGGGTGCGATCCGGTTCGACCGTCTCGAGGATCGCCGCCACATTGTCCGCCACGGTCAGCTTGCGGAAGATCGACGCCTCCTGGGGGAGGTACGTGATTCCGAGGCGCGCGCGGCGATACATCGGCAGATCCGTGATGTCCTGATCGCCCAGCCGAACCTTGCCCTCGGTCGGCCTCACACTGCCCGCGATCATGTTGAAGGTCGTCGTCTTGCCGGCACCGTTGGGACCGAGCAGCCCGACGACCTCTGCCGGTCGCACGTCGAGATCGATCCCCCGCACGGCGATCTTCTCGCCGTAACGCTTCACGAGGCCGCGCGCGGTGAGTACCTCTTCGCTCATGGCTTTCGCCCCGGGACCGAGCAGCCGACATCCCCGTTCTGCTTAGGGCTGATCACGATCGACGCCGCCCCCTCGACCCGGGCCTTGTCGCCCGCGAGATCCAACACGATCAGCTCACCCCGCACCACATCGCAGCCCTGGATCAGCTCGGCGTGGCCGCGGCACGTGACCTTCTGGGTCGACCGCAGATACTCGGCCCGGTCACAGCGCGCCGAGCGATTGCCCTGCGCGACGTGAACAGCTCCCTGCGCCACGAGCCGTTTGGGCTCCGACTCACCCGCTTCGTATTCCGCCTCGACCAGATCGCTCGCGAGCGACAGGTTGTCCTGGCGAACCTTGACACCGCCCTTGAAGATGAGCTTGCGATTCTCGCCCTGGGCGAGGATCTCGGCCTCGTCCGCGTTGATCTCGATCGGCGCATCGCTCTGGAATCCCGCGACGCCGAGCCTTGCCTCGGAGCCGCCCTTCCCGCCAGTACCAGTCGCCTTCTCGGGCACCTCGGCCGGCGCAGTCGACCGGGAGCTGGCTTGGGTCGGCGGGACCGCTCCGGGCGTCGTGCTCTCGGCATTGGCCGAAACCGCCGGTGTCGGCGGGACGGTTTCTGGGATCGCTGCGGCGAGTGGATCACCGCCGAGATCCTGAACGATCGCCGCTGCCAGCTGATCGAGCGCCGATCCCAGAGCCGCGCGCGCCGGGACGTGCACCGCGTGCCGGAAGAGCTCGGCGCCCGAGTGTCCCGAGCGAACGACAGCCTCGATCTGTTGAGCCTCGGATTGGGCGCGGGGCTGCTCGACCCGGCCGACCACGATCGTGTCCACCGCCGCCTGATAGGCCCAGGTTCGCACGACGTCCGCTCGCGGATCGAAATCCCGTTCCGCGACGAAGCTCCCGGGCGCCAGCAGGCGATCGACACCAAGCCGTTCGAATCGCGTTGCGAGCTGGCCTGAAATCACCGACCCCTCGCCTTCCCCGACGAACGGAGCGATCGCCAGACGAATCACCGGACCCGCCGAGCCGGCACTCTCGTCGGCCCTCTCGCCGGCACCCTCGCCGGCCCTCTCGCCGGCGACGGCGACCTGAGGGCCCGACCCGATGAGCCAGATCACCACGAGCCCGACCCGCACAAACAAGCACCGGAGCGATCGATTCGCGCAGCGCCCGGTCGCCCTGCCTGCGCGTCCCCCCGCGCTCGCTCGCAATCGTCCGCTCATGGTTCCTGCACGACGGAAGCGCCACCCTGGAGGCGGAATCGTTGCTCGTCGACGAAATAACGGAAGCCACCCCCGCGATAGCTTCCGCCGCGATCGACGATCACGACGGGCTCATCCGTATACAGCACCCGTTTTTCGTCATCATAGGCTACCCAGCGCGCCTCGAAGTGACGTCCGCCCTCGATCGTGCCCGTAACACGGCCCTCGGCGACGAAGGATTGGGTCGCCAGATTGAGGCGGCCGCTCTCGCAGTGCATCTCGAAGCCGGTCCGGTCGGGTCCGGGCGCGACCGACACCTGGACGTCCTCGAGATCGGCGACCTGGTGATCCGGATAGAAACGCGCGCGGGCGGCGCGCAGCATGATCTCGTTCTCCGACCCCTCGCTCGCGACGAAGGTCATCCCGACGACGTGCAGCACCTGACCCGGCTCGCCATCGAGCCAGTGGAGATCGGGTGCATTCGCGGTCGCGGAGGTCGCGATCAACAGGCTGAGCCCACCGGCCCGCGCGGCGCTTGCTCCGGCGCGAAGCCGGCGCGCGATCCAGGCCCG
This sequence comes from Deltaproteobacteria bacterium, assembly GCA_031400655.1. Lineage (GTDB taxonomy): Bacteria > Myxococcota_A > UBA9160 > UBA9160 > UBA4427 > UBA4427. The sequence goes on from JANNQH010000636.1 coordinate 17,184, forward strand.
TGTGGTTCTCACTCAGTCCTCGTGTCCGAAGATCGTCTTCATGGGCTCGCGGCTGCCGAGCCAATGGGCCGGTCGCAGCAGCAGATAGTCGATGGCGACACCGACCGGATGCAACACGTAGGCAATGATGCGCAGCGGGTGACCCGAGTTCTTCTCGTCGTAGTCATCGGCCCGGCTCGGCGACGCCGACGCGACAGCGATCATGCCAAGCGCGAGCACCGAACAGTACGCGCGCCGCAGCGATCGCAGCCATCTCAACGGTCTTCGCACTCGGGTCCCTCTGTAACTCGGCATGACGGCTTCCTCGCGGCGATGAGTGCTCCGCCTATCGGCCAGGCGGCGCGACCCGTTCACTCTTCGTTCGCATGCGGCCCCCCGGCAAGGACCACCGACAGCCCGCATTCGTTCCGTGCGTTCCCGCCTCCGGCATCCAGGGGCTCGACGCGTTCGGCCGAGCTGCCCGCGATCCCGCCTGGCACGCGATCACGGCACTTTGCGACGCCGAGCTTACCGGGGTTCCGTGCGCTCGGCCCGGGGGGCCCGATGGATTTCCCACGGGTCAAACTCCTCGATTCAGAAACGACCCGAAGACTTTCTTGCCCAATTGGCTCCAATTTACTGATCTTCGCTTCCGTGGAACCCCATCTTCTAGAAAGAGACAACCAACTCCAGGCTCTATTCTCCTTCGAACAACCAGTTTCGATCCTAAAATGGCATTTTTTATCGAGATCTCTATTCGATCCGATGCCCCACTCTCCGATCTATGTAACATTTGGTCTCTATTCGATTACCTGACCCTTCCTGTGACTCGAAAGATTGCCCTTATAGATGAAAGATGGCCTCTAGCAATCGATCGATCTGCGTTAATTACTCAAATCTGGTTGAATGGATAAAGAGTAATGAGCCAGAGCGCTTCAAAGACAGACCATAATTACTGGAATCGGCCAATTTTTGGTCTCAGCAAATCGAAATGGCCCGATTCAACGCCGGAGTGAGCATCTGATGGAGCCGAAATTGCCGACCGGAGCTGAGAAGCTCATCCAGTGCCTGGAGCGCGAGGGGGTCGAATACATCTTCGGGTACTCGGGCGGAGCGGCCATGCCGATCTTCGACGCCCTGGTGGACTCGGAGATCGAGCTGATCCTGGTCCGACACGAGCAGGGCGCCGCCCATATGGCCGACGGCTATGCGCGCGCCACGGGCAAGCCCGGTGTCGTGCTCGTGACTTCCGGACCGGGCGCGACCAATACCGTGACGGGCCTGCTCACCGCCCACATGGACTCGGTCCCGATGATCGTCCTCACGGGCCAGACGATCACGTCGATGCTCGGCAAGGACGGCTTCCAGGAAGCCGACGTCACCGGCATCACCTACGCCGTCGTGAAGCACAGCTACCTGGTGAAGAAGGCGTCCGACATCCCGCGCGTGACGCGCGAGGCCTTCTATATCGCGACCAGCGGCCGGCCCGGACCGGTGCTCATCGATCTGCCGAAAGACGTGACCCAGGGCCCGTGCGACGCGGCCTTCGTGGATGAAGTCCATCTGCCTGGCTATACGGTGCCGAGCCACGGCGATCCCGCCGCGATCCGCCGCGCCGCCGAGCTGTTGCAGAACGCGCGCAGGCCGGTGCTCTACGTCGGCCATGGAGCGGTCATCTCCGGCGCGGGCAAGTCCGTGATCCGCCTCGCGGAGAAGCTCCGCGCGCCGATCGTCAACACGTTGCTCGGCAAGGGCGCCGCCGACGAGACCCACCCGCTCCACCTCGGCATGCTCGGCATGCACGGCACGGCCTACGCCAACAAGGCCGTCGACCACTGCGATCTCATCATGGCGATCGGTGCCCGCTGGGACGACCGCATCACCGGCAAGCTCGACGAGTTCTGCCTCGACGCCGTGAAGATCCACATCGACATCGACCCCGCCGAATTCGGGAAGATGGTGACGCCCGACGTCGCGATCGCCGGCGACGCGCGGCTCGTGCTCGAGGAGATGATTCCGCTCGTCACCTCCGGCGACACCCGGGATTGGCTCGACCAATGCGAGGCCTGGCGCCAGCGCTATCCGCTTCGTTATGCGAAGCAGGGTGGCCTGCGCGCACAGCACGTCCTCGACCGCCTCCACGCCGTCAGTCGCGGAGACGCGATCATCACGACCGACGTCGGCCAGCACCAGATGTGGGCCGCCCAGTTCTGTCTCTCGACCACCAACCGCCACTGGATCTCGTCCGGCGGCGCCGGCACGATGGGCTTCGGATTCCCAGCCGCGATCGGCGCCCAGCTCGGCTGCCCCGACAAGAAGGTCTGGGCGGTGGTCGGGGACGGCGGCTTCCAGATGACCCAGGCGGAGCTCGCCACGGCATCGATCCACAAGCTGCGGACCAAATGCCTGATCGTGAATAACAACTATCTGGGCATGGTGCGCCAGTGGCAGGAGCTCTTCTTCGACAATCGGCTCTCAGGAGTCGACCTCGTCGGCAATCCCGATTTCGTGAAGCTAGCGGAGGCCTACGGCGTCAAGGCCTGGCGGATCCGGCGACCGGCGGACGTGGATCGCGTGCTCGCGGCCGCGCACGCCTACGACGAGGGACCCTGCGTCGTGGTCGCCGAGGTCGTGAAGGAGGACAACGTCTACCCGATGATCCCATCCGGTGCACCGATCTCGCGCATGATCATCGAGAAGCCCAAGGAGCCGCTCGAGAAACCGACGGGGAGCACCTGAATGTCCAGTCCGACAGCCATCGAAACACCGTCACGCCGCCGCGTGCTCGCGCGCGCGACGGCGCCGGCACCGGCCGTCGCGGCGACCGGCCTCCACACGATCTCGCTGCTCGTGCGCGACGCGCCGGGGGTGCTCGTACGGGTCGCGATGGTGTTCTCGCGCCGGGGCTACAACATCGAAAGCCTCGTCGTGAGCGCGAGCGCCGAGTCCGGCTTCTCGCGAATGACCGTCACCTGCTCCGGGGACGGCGCGATCCTCGAGCAGATGATTCGCCAGCTGGCGAAGCTCATTGACGTCGTGCATGCACTCGACCATACGACGAGCGATCGCTTCGAGACCGAGATCGCCCTGATCAAGATCCGCTGCGCGGGTGCCTTGCGGCGCGAGGCACTCGAAGTCGCGGAGCATTTCAATGCCAAGGTGGTCGACTACGCGCCCGAGAGCGTGATCCTACGCGTCTACGGAAGCAGCGAGAAGCTCGATGCGATGGTCTCGCTGTTCGCGCCCGAGCAGATCGTGGATCTCGTGCGCTCGGGCAAGATCGTGATGGCCCGAGCCCTCGAGATGACCTGAACGGCGCGAACGCCGACCGATCCGAGAGCGTCAGGCTCCGTCCAGAGCGCGGCCCTTTTTGCGGCCAAAGTCCGGCGGCAGATTCAGGATCTCGGCCGGAAACGACTCGACGAGAAACTCGACGATGTCGCGCACGGCCAAAACCGCCGTGGGCCAGCCATTCGAGTCGGTGACGGGCAGATGGCGATAGCCCCCGACCGCCATCATGTTGAGCGCCCAGGCGAGCCTGGCATCGAAGGGGAGCGATTCGGGATCGGGCGTCATCACGTCGCCGAGCGGAACGAGGGCTGGATTGCGACCGCTGTCGATCACGCGCAGCAGGATGTCGCGCTCGGTGAAGATGCCGGTCAGGGGCGAACGAAGTGTCCCATCGCGGGTGACCAAGATGCAGCCGCGATGGCGTTGCTGCATCGCCTGCATGGCGGCCTTGACGCTCGCGTCTGCTCCGAACACGAGCGGGGGCCGTGTCGGCACCACGGTCAACGGCTCCTTCAAGAGCCCCGCATCGAAGCTCCGGCGCGGCGGCACGGTGGCGTCGAAATACGCCTCGTCCTGGACCATGTCCTCATCGAGGTCGAGATCACTCTCCAGATTCGTCGGCTCCATCGCTTGCCCTCCCCTCCAGACTCACTTCGATTTCTCGGCGCTCGCTGCTCGTCTCGAATCGGGCGTGCCAGCAAAATCAGTGGCGTGCCAGCAAAATCAATGGCGTGCCAGCCCTCGATCCCTGCGCGTCAAAACCTGGATCCGCCACAGCCGTCGGCGGAGGCTTTCTCGAAACGAAGGATCTGGCAGTGAAATCAGTCCGGCCAGCCAGCCTCGATCCCCGACCACGAAGTCCTCGAAATCCCGCGCCCGTGCGCCTCGGAATCCTGCGCTTCGAATCGCATCCGCGCCGCAGATCGCAGACAAGGCAAGCGAACGCTGCTTTCGCCTCGCAGTCGTCCGCAGCGCCTTTCCATGACGGCTCGGGCCGTCTGCCCCGAGCCGCTTCATGAATTTTCCTCCGCCGGAACGACGAATGTGCCGCCGGGATGGGCCGCCTCGAAGAAGATGCGCTTCACGCGATAGAGACTCGACCGAACCGCATCGCTCGAGCGGTTCGTGCGCTTCGAGATCTCGGGGATCGAAAGGTTCTCGAGGTGACGCATCGCGAAGATCTCGGCTTGCCAGTCCGCCACCTGCTCGAGGCGCTCGGAGAGCTCGTCGCCGAAGCGATGCAGATCGAGCAGCTGGTCGGGCGAGTGGACCCCCAGCGAAGACGCGGGCGCGAGCTCACTCTCCTCGACCAGGTCGATCCTCTCGTTCTGCGTGCGAGCGCGGCGCAATGCGTTGTTGGTCGTGTTCTTGGCGATGCCGTAGATCCAGGAGAGGAGCGACGACTGCGCGCGGTAGTTCTCGAAGGATCGGAAGACCGCAATGAAGGTCTCCTGCACGATCTCCTCGCATTCGACATGGTTGCGGATCCGCGCGTAGACGAAGTTGTAGATACGCTGGAAATAACGGTCGTAGAGCTCGGCAAAATGCCGCTCGCTCTGGTCGCGCA
>JANNQH010000637.1:0-3570 GCA_031400655.1 Deltaproteobacteria bacterium
CGCCTACCACGCCGACGCGTACGATGACCACGGCGGCTACCAGGGCGACGTCGACGGCTTCCTCGCCTGGGTCAAGCCGACGGTCATGGACACGTTCACTTGCACGATGCACAAGCTCGGCAACGTCCTGATCGAGATCGATGGCAATCGCGCCTTCGCCGAGAGCTATGCGATCGCGCATCACATCGCGGCGCGGCCGGCGACGCCCGCCGGGTCGACGCTCTCGGCGTCTGCGCCGAGCGAGCCAGCCGATCTCCGTAGGCCGCTCGGCGAGGGCGCCAGCGACATGGTCATGGGCGTCCGCTACCTCGACCGCCTCGAAGACCGCGGCGACGGCTGGAAGATCGCCCATCGCCAGATGAGCTTCGAATGGGAGCGCACGCTCGAGATCGGCTCACAGCGGGAGTTCCCCGGGTTTCTGCGAGGGCAGCGGGACGCGAGCGATCCAGTTCTTCGGGGCTCGTCGCTCGGGATCGGCGACCGGACGCCGGCCGATCGCGCCGGCGCCCTCGTGGCGGACCACGCTGCGATCTATCGACAGCTCGTGCGCTATTGCCGCGGCGTCGATCGCCGGGATCTCGAGCTGATCCGATCGACCTATCACCGCGACGCCTTCGACGACCACGGCAGCTACAAGGGAGACGTCGAAGGCTTCCTCTCGTTCGTCGAGAAAGAAGTTCACGCGCGCTTCCGGATCACAATGCACAAGCTCGGCCAGTCGCTGATCGAGATCGACGGGGACGCCGCACGGGCAGAGTCGTACGCGATCTGTCATCACGTGATGGCCGAGGTCGAGCCGTCGGCGGCCGCTTCCGGCGCCCGGAGCTCGAACTCGAGTCTGGCCGGCGCGACCCGCGACGTCGCCGACATGGTGATGGGGATCCGGTATGTCGATCGCTTCGAGCGCAGAGGCGGCGAGTGGCGGATCGCGCGGCGGGAGCTGCGCTGGGAGTGGGTCCGGACGGATCGGCTCGAGCAGCTCGATGTGGGATGGACGCATGGGCGGGTGGACGTGGGGGATCCGGTATTTGCTGCATAGGGATCGGACGAGAGCGGTGCCCGAGGCCCACCTCCTGTCCTCCCCCGGCCCCCATCAATCGCCGCAAAGGGCGTGCACATGCGCCCCAAGATTCCTAGTTTCTGGCCAGCCCGCCCGACTGAGATCCCCCACCCGAAAAGGATTCCCCGCCGTGAACGCTCATCGCCTTGGAGCCGCTTTCTTCGTCGCCTGCTTGACCCTGGTCGCCGCGGGCTGCAGTGAGGTCGACGACTCGATTTCCAACCAGTCGGCGGCTGCGCAGGCAATCCGCCTGAAGGTCGAGGCCGACCTGGAAAAGGCTCGCCTGGGACGGATCGCTCCCAGACTCGCTCGGGCCAACGCGGCGGCGGCGGCATCCCCGACCGCGTGGGTCGCGGAGCCGGCGCCGTCCGAGGCCAGCTCCTCGGAGTCGCTGGTGCGACCTGCGGCCGAGCTCTATTCCCTGAACTGCGCGTCTTGCCACGGGCCGCGGGGCGGGGGCGATGGTCCGCTCAGCGCCGGTCTCGTTCCGAAGCCTGCGAAACACGCCGACGGGGGCTACATGAACGCGCTCTCGAACGACCACCTCTTCAAGGTCGTGAAGGAAGGCGGGGCCGCCGTCGGCAAATCGGCCATGATGGCTCCGTGGGGCGCATCGATGTCGGACGACGAGATTCATGGTCTCGTCGCATTCCTGCGCACGCTCGCCGATCCGCCCTACGTCGGACCCATGCCCTGAGGCTGCGTGGTTCAGCAGCGGAGATCGCGGCGGACGGCGGTCGGTGGAAAATGCCGCTCGAGATTCCATCTCGTCCCGCCACCGCCGATACCGCTACGCCGCCGATTCCAGATTCTCGGGCGCCGATGATCCGGATGATGTTGTCCTCGGGTTCCGTGTAGACCACGACCACGAGCTCGTCAGCGACCGGCCCAATCGCGATGTAGCGGTCCTCGAATTTCGAATGGTCGATGGCTTAGGTTCCTGGCCGTGCGACGAGCTGCGCGACGAGGAACTCTCGCCCCTGCTCCGCAAGCTGCGCGAGCCGTGACTTGTTGCTGTAGAGCGTCATGTGGGATGTATCGCGACACAGAAAGAGCCGCTTGTCGGGCGTCGCGATCTGGTTGAAGACCGCGATCTCCTCTTCCCACAAGGTGATGTCGTCCTGCTCCGCGACGCTCATCAAGACGGGCGTCCCGAGAATGCGCCGCAGGAACGGGCGCACGTCGTAGCTCAGCAACAGCTCCGTCGACGCGATCGTGTTCCAGTGCTCGTGGGTCGGCGCGACCGTGTTCTTGAACTGCAGGAAGGCGCTCGTCACCTCGGGAAAGGGCCACGTCGAGAGCTCTTTCGATGGATCGGGCGTCGACATCGGCATCGTCCCGAGCACGCCGGTCGCGAGCCGTTTGCGGCGGTCCTCGAGGATCAGCTCCTCGAGCTGTCGGAACGCGAGCGCGCTGTGCACGCTCTTCATTGTGCGCCAGCCGTCGACGACGGGGATGTTTGACACGGCGCACCGCACGCGCGGATCCGTAGCGGCGACGATCAGCACGTGGCCCCCGCTGTACGAGATGCCCCAGATGCCGATGCGCTTCGCATCGAGCTCGGGGCGCGTTTCGGCGTAGCTGATGGCGTTCTTGTAGTCCTCGATCTGCGCCCACGGGTCGATGTGCTGGCGCGGCTCGCCGTCGCTCGTGCCGAAGCCGCGGTAGTCGAAGACCAGCGCCGCGACGCCAGCCGCTGCGAACACGCGAGCGTATTCGGGCTGGACCAGCTCTTTCACGTAACACCAACCGCCCGCCATCACGACGACCGGGTGCGGGCCCGGGCCCGTGGGCAGGTAGAGGTGGGCGCGGATCGTCGTGTCGACGCTCTTGAACTCGACGTCGAGAGGCTGCATGCCGATCCTTTCATTCTCACCGCGAGAGTGCAAGAGACCGCCGCGGGTCCCCGATCGGGGGGCGGGCCATCGCGCGGAATTCTCCGCTACGGTGGAGCTTCGTTACCTGGGCGGCAAGGGGAGAAGGTGGACACGCGCGGCACGACCAGCGCCCTCGCACGCGACGCAGCGGCGCAGCTGAACGAACGCGGTTACGCGATCCTCGAACGACTCGCCGAGCCGGCCGTCATGGACCAGCTGCTCGCCGAGGTAAAGCCCTGGGCGGACCGGGCCGAGCGGTTGCAGCTGAAGTTCTTTGGCGGCGGACTGCGCAAGGTCGAATCGGTGCTGACCAAGTCACGCGCTTTCGTGTCGCTGCTCGCCCATCCCGTTCTTCACGCGCTCAACGAGCGGATGCTCGGACCCGAGTCGCTCTTGAACGGCTCGTCGGTCTTCATCCTCGAGAGCGGTGGACGCGACCAGACCCTCCACAACGACGGCACGATCTACGAACCGATGCTGCCCCGCGCACCCGGCGGTCCCCATTATCTCCTCATCTATATGTGGGCGGTGACGGACTTTACGAAGGAGAACGGCGCGACCCGCGCGATCCCGGGCAGTCATCTGTGGCCCGCCGGGCGTCAGCCGAAGCCCGACGATCCCGTCGACTACCTC
>JANNQH010000638.1:0-10895 GCA_031400655.1 Deltaproteobacteria bacterium
CCGGCGCTCCGAGGTCGATCCCGTCCGGCGGCGAGAGCGTTGCGATGCCGACCTTGCCGAAGATCGCCGGCTCGTTCGCGATGCGGCCGACGAGCAGCTCCTGGGCCTTCCTCTGATAGTCGACGATGCCCTTTGCATTCATGTCGAAGCCGGCGGCGATCAGCTTGCCCTTGTCGCGCAGGACGGGGGCCAGGATCTCGGTGTACCAGAGCTCGCCGGGCAGGGCCTCGATCACGGTCATGTCGTCTTCGAGGCCGAAGAAGGCGAGGGTCTCTGCCGGGTGGCGGTAGACGTTGCGAGCGATGTGCTCGGGGCTGCGATCGGGGGCGATCGCGGCGGCGGCCACTTCCTTGGCGGTTGCTGCGACGGCGGCGGCGTGCGAAGCCGAAGCGGTCGCCGCGTGGCTCACCTGCGCCGCGGCGGCGCTGGCATCTGCTTTGGATTCGGCGGGCGGAGACTGCGGCGAGCTGCAGGCGAGGGCACTCGCCACGAGCATCGTCAAGACGAGCAGGACCGAAGGGCGCGCGCGCGACATCGGGATCTCCATTGGGTCGAGAGAGGTCGATGAATTCGAGAGTCGCGCGATTGTGGCAGATCAGTAGCCGAGATTCGATGCCAGCCAGCGTTCCGCTTCGTCGGGTGTGATGTCCATGCGTGCGGCGTAGTCCTCGATCTGGTCGCGCGCGATCCGGCCGACGGTGAAATAGCGCGCGTCGGGGTGGGCGAAATAAAGACCCGAGACGCTCGCGGCCGGCATCATCGCGCAGGTCTCGGTCAGCGTGATGCCCGCCTCGTCGGCGGCCAGCAGCGAGAAGAGGCGCCGCTTCGGGAGGTGGTCGGGACAGGCGGGGTAGCCGAACGCGGGGCGGATCCCGCGGTAGCGCTCGGCGATGAGGTCCTCGTTCGAGAGGCTCTCGCTGGCGCCGTAGCCCCATTCCTTGCGAGCCCGGGCGTGGAGGTACTCGGCGAAGGCTTCGGCCAGGCGGTCGGCCAGGGACTTGACCATGATCGAGCGGTAATCGTCGAGGTCCTTCTGGAAGCGCACGGCGAGGGAATCCGTTTCGGCTCCACTCGTGACGGCGAAGGCCCCGAGATGATCGGCGACCTTCGCGCCGGCGGGAGCGATGAAATCCGAGAGCGCCCGGTTCGGCTTGCCGTCGCCCTGGACCGCCTGCTGGCGGAGCATCGGGAAGCGCACGAGCTCTTTCGCCAGGTCCTCGCCGACGTACAGCACGATGTCGTCGCCCTCGCTTCGCGCGGGCCAGAAGCCGTAGACGGCCCGCGGCGTCAGCCAGCGCTTTGCGATGATCTCGTCGAGCAGGCGGCGACCGTTGTCGTAGAGGTCGCGCGCGGCCTCGCCCTGCTTGGGGTCGTCGAGGATCTTCGGGTAACGGCCCTTCATGTCCCAGGCCGAGAAGAAAAACGTCCAGTCGATGTACGGAACCAGGTCCTCGACGCGCACGTCGTCCACGAGCCGGCGACCGAGGAATGCCGGCGTCGGGACTGAGCCCGGTGTGAAGGCGATTCGCTCGGCGTGGCCGCGGGCATCCGCGAGCGAGAGCAGGGGCTTCTCCTGCCGGCCCGCATGCAGGGCGCGCAGCTTCTCTTGCTCCACCCGGTTTGCGGCCACGAGCTTCGGCCGCCGCTCGTCCGAAAGAAGATCCGACACCACGTTCACCGAGCGCGACGCATCGAGCACGTGGACGACGGCCTCCGAATAACCCGGCGCGATCTTGACTGCGGTGTGTTGCCGACTCGTCGTCGCACCGCCGATCAAGAGCGGAATCTTCATCCCGCGCCGCTCCATCTCCTTCGCGACCGAGGCCATCTCGTCGAGGGAGGGCGTGATCAGGCCCGAGAGCCCCACCAGGTCGGCCTTCTCCGCGATCGCCGTGTCGAGGATCTTCGCCGCCGGGACCATCACGCCGAGATCGACGACGTCATAGTTGTTGCAGCCTAGCACGACGCCCACGATGTTCTTCCCGATGTCGTGGACGTCGCCCTTGACGGTCGCCATCACGATCTTGCCGCGGGTCGATCCCACGACCTTCTCGGCGGCGAGGTAGGGCTCGAGATAGGCGACGGCCTTCTTCATCGAGCGAGCGCTCTTGACCACCTGGGGCAGGAACATCTTGCCGGCGCCGAACAGGTCGCCGACGACGCGCATGCCGTCCATCAGCGGACCCTCGATGACGAGGATCGGGCGGCCGAGCTTCGCGCGCGCTTCTTCGGTGTCGGCGTCGATGAAGTCGACGATGCCGTGGACGAGGGCGTGCTTCAGGCGTTCCTCGACGGTCGCGTCGCGCCAGGCGAGATCGACGACGCGCTCTTTCCCCGCGCCCTTCACACGGTCCGCGAACTCGACCATCCGCTCGGTCGCGTCCGGGCGGCGATTGAAGAGGATGTCCTCCACCCGCTCGAGCAGATCCTTCGGAATGTCCTCGTACAGCTCGAGCTGGCCCGCGTTGACGATGCCCATGTCCATGCCGGCCCGGGTCGCGTGGTAGAGGAAGGCCGAATGGATCGCCTCCCGGACGCGGTCGTTGCCGCGGAACGAGAAGGAGAGGTTCGAGACGCCGCCGGAGATGTGCACACCGGGGCAGCGCTCGCGGATCTGCTTCGCCGCCTCGATGAAGTACCTCGCGTAGTCGGAGTGTTCTTCGATGCCCGTCGCGATCGCGAGGATGTTCGGGTCGAAGATGATGTCCTCGGGCGGGAAGCCCGCCTTTTCGACGAGCAGCCTGTAGGCGCGCTCGCAGATCTCGACCTTGCGCGCGGTCGTGTCGGCCTGACCCTGCTCGTCGAAGGCCATCACGACGACGCCGGCGCCGAAGCGCCGGACGATCTTCGCCTTGGCGAGGAAATCCGCCTCGCCTTCCTTCAGCGAGATCGAATTGATGACGGCCTTGCCCTGGACGCAGCGGAGTCCCGCCTCGATCACGCTCCACTTCGAGCTGTCGATCATGATCGGGATGCGGGAGACCTCGGGCTCGCTCGCGATCAGATTCAGGAAGCGGGTCATCGCCGCTTCACTGTCGAGCATGCCCTCGTCCATGTTGACGTCGAGCAGATTCGCGCCACCGCGGACCTGGTCGAGAGCCACTGCCAGGGCTTTCTCGTAGTCGTCGGCTTCGATGAGCTTGCGGAAGCGCGCGGAGCCGGTGACGTTGGTGCGCTCGCCGATCATCTGGAAATTCGAATCGCTGCGGATGGGGAGCGTCTCGAGGCCGGAGAAGTAGGTCGTGCGCTCGCGCGGGCTCGCAGCCCGGGGCGGCAGCGGGCGCGGTGCGACGCCGGCGACGGACTCGGCGATCGCCTTGATGTGGGGCGGGGTCGTGCCGCAGCAACCACCGACGATATTGACGATGCCGCTTGTCGCGAACTCGCCGACCAGGCGGCCCGTCGTCTCCGGCGCTTCGTCGTATTCGCCGAAGGCGTTCGGGAGGCCCGCGTTCGGGTAGCTCGAGACGTGACAATTCGCGATGCGCGAGAGCTCCGCCACGTGGGGCCGCATCTCGACGGCTCCGAGGGAGCAGTTGACGCCGACCGACAGGGGATTCGCGTGGGCGACGGAGCGCCAGAAGGCGTCGATCGTCTGGCCCGAGAGGGTGCGCGCGCTCGCGTCGGTGATCGCGACCGAGATCATGATCGGCAGTCGCAGACCGCGGGCCTCGAAGACTTCGTCGATCGCGACGAGGGCGGCCTTCGCGTTCAGGGTGTCGAAGATCGTCTCGACGAGCAGAAGATCGACATCGCCGTCGATCAAGGCTTCGACCTGCTCGCAATAGGCCAGCCGGAGCTGGTCAAAGCTGATGCTTCGGGCCGCGGGATCGTTCACGTCGGGGGAGATCGAGAGCGTTTTGGGCGTCGGACCGACCGCGCCGGCCACGAAGCGAGGCTTTGAAGGATCTTTCGCCGTGAAGGCGTCCGCCGACTCGCGGGCGATCCGGGCGGAAGCGAGGTTCAGATCGCGGACGCTCGACTCGAGGCCGTAATCGGCCTGGGAGATCGCGTTCGAGCCGAAGGTATTCGTCTCGGCGATGTCGGCACCGGCCTCGAAGTAGCGGTCGTGAATCTCCCGGATCACGTCGGGGCGGGTCAGGCAGAGAAGCTCGTTGTCGCCCTTCAGGTCGCGGGGGTGGTCGCGAAAGAGCTCGCCCCGGAAATCCGCCTCGGCGAGCTCATAGCCCTGGATCATGGAGCCCATCGCCCCGTCGAGGACGAGGATCCGCTCCCCCAGGAGGCGGTAGAGGGTCTCGATGCGCTCGGGTCGCGTCGGGAGGGTCGTCATGGGAGCTCCGTGATGGGCCGCCGAGGGTATCATCCCTATATCTGCATATCCAGATATTAAACTCGGGCGGGTTGCTCCCGGCGCCGGCGTGTTGAAGCTTCGCGCCGCCCCGGGCGCAAGCCAAGGCCACGACCGACCATTCCCAGTCCGACTTCCAATCCGACCAAGGAGCCGATCGATGGAGACCCACGCCTTCCAGGCCGAGACCCAGAAGCTACTCGGCTTGATGATCCACTCCCTTTATTCCAACAAGGAGGTCTTCCTCCGCGAGCTGATCTCGAATGCCTCGGATGCCCTCGACCGGCGCCGCTTCGAGGGGCTGCGGAGCCCGCAGCTCCAGACCGAGGCGGAGCTCGCGATCGAGCTCGTCGCCGACCGCCCCGCCCGCACCCTCACGATCTCCGACAACGGCATCGGGATGAGCCGCGAGGAGCTGATCGAGCACCTCGGCACGATCGCCCGCTCGGGCACCCTCGAATTCCTGACGCGTACGAACGAGGGCGGTGAATCGGCGCCAGATCTGATCGGCCAGTTCGGCGTCGGCTTCTACGCGAGCTTCATGGTCGCCGACGAGGTCGAGGTCGTGAGTCGCAAGGCCGGTGAAGAGCGGGCGACGCGCTGGATCTCGAAGGGAGCAGGCGAGTACGGCCTCGAGGATGCTTCGCGCGAGACCGCGGGCACCACGATCCGGCTCCATTTGAAGGCCGTCGACGGCGACGCGGGCGTCGCCGACTACTGCGACGAGTGGGTGCTCCGCCAGGTCGTCCGGAAGTACTCGGATTTCGTCGCCTATCCGATTCGGCTGACGATCCTCGAAGGCGCGAGCGCGGAGGCAAAGACGGCCGCTGATTCGACCACGACCGCGACCGAGCTTCCGACCCGCCGAACCCTCGACGCGCCGCTCAACTCCATGAAGGCGATCTGGACGCGCCCCGAGAGCGAGGTAGAGGCGGGCGAGCTCGATGATTTCTACAAGCACATCACCCACGATCATCAGAGCCCGATGCTGCACGTCGGCACGTCCATCGAGGGCACCTTCGAAGCCCGTGCCCTGCTCTTCGTCCCCGCCCGCGCGCCCCACGACCTCTACCACCGAGAGCGTCTCCACAACGGCGTCCAGCTCTACGTCCGGCGCGTCTTCATCATGGACGAGTGTCGCGAGCTACTGCCGGATTGGCTGCGCTTCGTGCGCGGTGTGGTCGACGCCGAGGATCTCTCGCTCAACGTCTCGCGCGAGATGCTGCAGCAGGACCGCCAGATCCAGGCGATTCGAAAGCACCTCGTGAAGAAGGTCGTCGAGCGCTTGAAGAAGCTCCTGCAGGACGACCGCGAGGCCTACGACAAATTCTGGTCGCAGTTCGGGCCGGTGATCAAGGAGGGGCTCCTCGACTTCAGCGAGGACCGCGAGCGGATCCTCGACCTCGTCCTGGCACCGTCCTCGGCGAGCGAAACGAAGCTCGTCTCCCTTGCCGAATACGTCGAGCGCATGCCGGCGAGCCAGGACGCGATCTACTTCATCGCCGGTCCCAAGCTCGATGTGCTCCGTCGTTCGCCGCATCTCGAGGCCTTCAAGGAGCAGGGCCTCGAGGTGCTCTTCCTCGTCGATCCCGTCGACGAGGTCTGGGTCGGGCAGGGGCCGGTCCGGTACAAGGACAAGCCCTGGAAGAGCATCGGGCACGGCGAGACCCTGCTCGGCTCCGAGGACGAGAAGGGAAAGAAGAAGGAAGCGCTGGAGAAGCAGGAAGCGGATCTCTCCGATCTGCTGACGGCCCTTCGCTCCGCGATCCAGGACGAGGTCAAGGAGGTGCGCCTCTCGAGCCGACTCAAGACTTCCGCCGCCTGTCTCGTGCTCGAGGAGGGGGACCTCTCGCCCGCCCTCGAAGCGATGCTGCGCCAGGCGGGCCAGGCGATTCCGGAGCGAAAGCCGATCCTCGAGCTGAATCCCGCGCATCCGGTCATCGAACGCCTGTCTGCGCGCTTTGCGAAGGACCCGGCGGATGCCCGCATCGCGGAGTCGGCGCGTCTGCTATTCGGTCAGGCGGTGCTGGCCGAGGGCGGCCAGCTCGAGGATCCGAGCGGGTTCGCCGAGCTCGTGAACAAGTTGCTGGCCGAGACGCTCTGACGGGCGGACCCGAGCGCGTTCGATCAGAAAGGCTCGAGGATGTCGTCGAGGTTGAACGAGCACGGTCAACCGATCGGGCTGCCCGTTCCCGATTGGCGTGGCTCGGAGCCGCCGGTGCGCGAGACGATGCAGGGAACACGCTGTCGCCTCGAGCCGCTCGATGCTGCGCGCCATGCGCCGGCCCTCTACCGCGCCTATGCCGCGGATCCGGACGGGATCAACTGGACGTATCTGCCCTACGGGCCGTTCGCCGGCGAGGCCGACTACCACGCGTGGCTGTCCGAGAAGCAGGCCGCCGTCGACGAGTGCTTCTTCGCGATCGTCGATCCGAAGAGCAATCTGCCGCTCGGGGTCGCGAGCTATCTGCGGATCTCGCCGCAGACGGGATCGATCGAGGTTGGCCATCTGAGCTATTCGCCGGCGCTGCAGCGCACCGCCGCCTCGACCGAGGCGATGTACCTGATGATGAAGCGCGTGTTCGACGACTGGGGCTACCGCCGTTACGAATGGAAATGCGACAGCCTGAACGCCCCGTCGCGCGCGGCGGCCATGCGCCTCGGGTTCCGTTTCGAGGGCGTGTTCCGAAAGCTGATGGTGATCAAGGGCCGCAATCGCGATACCGCCTGGTTCTCGATCGTCGATGAGGAGTGGCCGGAAATCCGGGCGGCGTTCGAGAGCTGGCTCGCCCCCGAAAACTTCGACGACGCGGGCCGCCAGCGCCGGCGACTCGAGGAGCTGATGCCGGCGACGGCCGGCAAGGCGATCGTCGTCGACTCGCCGGGGTCGGTGTAGGCGAGCGGGCGTTCCGGCCGCTTTCCAGAGAGAGGGAATGACTCCCGGTGGGCCGTTTCGAGCTGCCGTTGCGTGGACGCCTTTCGAACGTCTGGGTTACTGTAGACCGGCCGCGAGAGCCGTGTGGTCGGCTTGTTGGGATCACCGCGGAGCACGACTTCGAGTCGGAGGATCGATCCTGGAAAGCCTCGCCGATGCGTCCGCTCGCGACGAGCCGTCGCGCCGCCCGGACGCCCGACCCGCCGCCACCGGTGCCGACCTCGACCGTGATTTCGGTCCGGATGCTTTCATCGAGCTGCGCGACATTCGGCTCGCCTTCGGCGATCGCAGGGTCTTCGACGGCATGTCGTGCCGCATGCGCAAAGGCGAGATCCATCTGCTCCTCGGCGGCAGCGGGACGGGCAAGAGCACGCTGCTGCGAATGATCGGCGGCCTTCAACGACCCGATTCCGGTGACGTGCGTGTCGCCGGTCATCGGCTGTCGGAGAAGAGCGAGCGCGAGCTCGGCGACATCCGCAAAGGCATCGGGATGCTGTTCCAGAACGGGGCGCTGCTCGATTCGATGAGCGTGCTCGAGAACGTGGGTCTCCCGCTGCGGGAGCACATGCGAAAGTCCTGGGCCGACATCGCGATCCAGGTCGCCAAGGTCCTCAAGTCCGTGGGTCTCGAGGGGGTCGAAGGGCTGCTTCCGCGTGAGCTCTCGGGCGGCATGCTCCGGCGCGTGGCCTTCGCCCGGGCGATCGTGATGGAGCCCGAGATACTCCTTTGTGATGAGCCCTTCTCCGGCCTTGATCCGCTCAATGTTTCGCGGATCGAGGATCTGCTCGTCGAGCTGAATCGCACGCTCGGACTCACGATCGTCGTCACGTCCCATCACATGGCCTCGTCGCTCCGCATGGCGAACCAGATGATCCTGCTCCGCCGCGGCGGCTGCATCGCCGGGACGTCCGAGCAGCTGGCGAGCAGCCCCGATCCCGAAGTCACGGATTTCCTCGGCGAAGACGGGCGCAGCTATCTCGCGCGGCTACACGAGCTGCGCGGAGACGAGCTGCGCGGCGGTCACGCGTCATGATCGGGCTGATCCGCGAGCTCGGGGCGAAGACGACCGCGCAGGTCGAGGGCCTGGGCCGCATCGCCCGCTTCGGTGGTCACCTCATCACTTCGATCCCGCGGCCGCCGTCGCGTTTCGGATTCTTCGTACGCGCGCTGTTCGACGCCGGCGTGTTGTCCGTCGCGCTGATCTGCCTGTCGGGCTTTACGGTCGGCATGGTCCTCGGTCTCCAGCTCTACACGACGCTGACGCGCTTCGGCGCTGAGGAAGGGCTCGGCGCCGTGGTTGGACTCTCGCTCGTGCGGGAGCTCGGGCCGGTGCTGACCGGGCTGCTCGTGACCGGGCGCGCCGGCTCCGCAATCACGGCGGAGATCGGGTCGATGAAGTCGAGCGAGCAGCTAGACGGCCTGCGCATGATGGCGATCGATCCGGTGCATTTCGTGGCCCTACCGCGGGCGCTCGCGCTCACGATTGCGATGCCGCTCTTGAACGGGCTCTTCATCGTGTTCGCGATCGCCGGCGCCTACGCTGTCGGTGTCTGGCGCCAGGGGCTCGATGGCGGGGTCTATCTCGCGGGCCTCGAGGATGCGGTGCTCTTCGGGGACGATGTCGGCCAGAGTCTCCTCAAGAGCCTCGTCTTCGGGCTCCTGCTCGGCCTGATCTCGACCTACAAAGGACACTCGTGCGCGCCGGATGCGGCAGGCGTCGCGCGTGCGACGACCTCGACCGTCGTCACGGCGTCGGTCTGCATTCTACTCTCCGATTACGTGATCACGGCGCTCTGGGGCGTCTAGGGCCGGCGGGCTCGTCGGGCGCGAATGTTTTCGGTGTGAATGCTTCTGGTTCGAACGAAAGGATGATGCGATGCAGAATCATGCGACCCGGGACCTGCTCGTCGGTCTCTTCGTGCTCATCGGGCTCGCGGCGCTCGCCTATCTGTCGCTGCAGGTGGGCGGGATCGAGTTCGGGGCGGCGCAGCGGATCGTGCTCGAGGCGACCTTCGACGACATCGGCGGGCTCTCGGTGCGCGCGCCTGTGCGGATCGGCGGCGTCAAGATCGGGCAGGTCTCGGCGATCGGACTCGACGACGAGAGCCGCCCGACGGTGACGCTCGCCGTCGACGCGGGCGTCGGGATCTCGAGCGATTCGACGGCGGCCATCCGGACGGCGGGGCTGCTCGGCGATCAGTTCATCGCGGTCGAGCTCGGTGCCGAAGATGCGATTCTCGCCGATGGCGAGGCCTTCACCTACACCGAGAGCGCCTTCTCGATCGACAAGCTCGTGGGCCGCTTCGTCCACGACGCCGGCGTCTCGGATTGAACGTGATGCGGGCCGCGTTCGTCGTCCTCTTCCTCGCTCTCTTTTTCCTCGAGACGGGCTGTGCCACGCCGGAACGGCCGGATCCCCTCGAGAGGATGAATCGCGGGATCTTCGCCTTCAACGAGGGCCTCGATCGTTATGCGCTCGAGCCCGTCGCCACGGCCTGGGATTACGTCGTTCCGGGCGTCGTCCAGGACGGAATCCAGAACTTCTTCCAGAATCTCGACATGCCCGTCGTGCTCGCGAACGACATTCTGCAGGCGCAGCCTATCCGGGCCGTCGAGGACGTCGCGCGCTTCTTCTTCAACTCGACACTCGGGATCGCCGGCTTCTTCGACGTCGCGACCCGGGTGGGCATTCCCGACAACGACGAGGATTTTGGCCAAACCCTCGGCTACTGGGGTGTCCCGCCGGGGCCCTTTCTCGTCGTGCCGATTCTCGGCCCCTACACGCTGCGGGACGGGATCGGCGAGATCGTGGACACCACCGCCACGGCCTACGCCTATATGAATCTCTTCTGGTACGACGTCGTCGGATTGAACACGTCCGAGACGGCGGGTGCCTCAGTCGGCACTTATGCATTTCGAATGGTCAACCTGCGCGCCATCTACCTAGAAGAGATCGAGAGCAGCCGCAAGGATGCTTTTGACTACTACGCCTTCGTGCGCAACGCCTACCTCCAGAATCGCCAGGCGAGGGTCCTCAACTCGACCGATACCGCGGCTGCGATCGAAGAGGATCTCTACGAGATCGACGAAGAGGAAGGCGAGGACGAGGAAAACTATGATGTCGATCTGGAGACGGCGCCCGCCGAGGTCGACTCCGGAGGAGAAACGAACAATGGCAGCGATTGAGGGGGCGAAGATGACGACTGGGCATAACTGCGGTGGATGGATGTCGCGCGGGTCGCGCTTCGGCCTGCGCGTGGCGACCGTGCTCGCGGCGATCTGCGCCGCGGTCCTGCTGCAGGGCGCGCTCTCGCCCGCCCCGGCGCGGGCCGAGGCGGTGGCCCCGGCCAATGCGGCCCTGACTGAGGCGCCCCGCAAGCTGATCGACGAGACGGCGGTCAAGATCGTCGCCATCCTCGCGCGCAAGACCGACACGACCGAGCAGCGCGTCGGTGAGATCGAAGCGATCGCCTACGACCTCTTCGACTTCACGACCATGTCGAAGCTCGTGCTCGCAAGGAACTGGCGCAAGCTGACGCCCGAGCAGCGCACGACCTTCGTCAAGGAGTTCAAGCGCCACCTCTCGCATACCTACGGAACACGCCTCGACCGCTACGACCAGGAGCGCGTCGACGTGTACGGCGCCCAGGT
>JANNQH010000639.1:0-2241 GCA_031400655.1 Deltaproteobacteria bacterium
CGCGTCTTGTGCGGCAAGCCGCGGGTCTTCTTCAGAGTCCCGCGAGCGCGAGATCGAGATTCGCGCTCGTGATGCCGCCGTGGATCTCCATGACGGAGCCCGTGACGAATGCGCTGGCCGGCGACGCGAGATAGAGCGCGCCGATCGCGATGTCCTCGGGCTCACCGAGGCGTTTCAGCGGAGTCGACTCGAGCATCGCCTTGTGAACGACGGGGTTCTTCAAGACCGTCTCGAGGGCCGAGGTCGCGGTCGAGCCGACGGCGATCGCGTTGACGCGGATCTTGGGGGCTAGTTCAGCAGCCAGGAGCTTCGTGAAGTGGCTCATCGCAGCCTTCGCCGTGCCGTAGGCCGTGAAGCCCTTGCCGGTCATCTGGCCGATCGACGACGAGATATTGACGATCGAGCCGCCGCGGGCCTGCATGTGGGGCACGGCCGCCTTCGAGAGCGCGAAGGCCGTCGTCACGTTGAAGTGGAACGCGCCGCTGAACTCTTTCTCCGTCGTCTGGAGAAAGGCCTTCGGCATCGAGCCGCCGACGTTGTTGATCACGATGTCGATACGACCGAACTCGTCCATCGCCCGCGCGGCAAACGCTTCGAGATTCGCGGTCACCGCGGCGTTGCACTCGACGACGAGCGCACGGCGGCCGAGCTTGCGGATCTCCTCGGCGACGGCTTCGAGCTGGTCCTTGCTGCGGGCGGCGAGTGCTATGTCGGCGCCGCATTCGGCGAGGGCGAGCGCGGTGGCGCGGCCGATGCCGCGGCCTCCGCCGGTCACGAGGGCCACTTTGTCGTCGATTCGGAAGCGGTCGAGGATTTTCATGCCCGGATTCTAACGACTCGATCCGGTTCCGCAGGCGCGGGCGACCGACCCGGATGCGATGGCCGGGGAGGCCGGTCTGGCTAGACTCGTGACAACACAGCGAGGAGAGACCGATGCAGGATTTCAAGGGACGGGTCGCGGTGGTGACGGGTGCGGCGAGCGGCATCGGGCTGGGGGTCACCGAGCGATTCCTGCGCGAGGGCATGAAGGTCGTGATGGCCGACGTCGAGAAGCCGAATCTCGACCGCGAGGCGGCCCGGCTGCGCGGGACTGGTGGCGACGTGTATTCCGTCGTCTGCGATGTGCGCGATCCCGACGCGGTCTTCGATCTGGCGAAGCAGACGGTCTCCCATTACGGCGGGGTCCATGTCGTGTTCAACAACGCCGGGGTCGGCCCGGCGGGGCCGATGCTCGATACGACGCCCGCCGACTGGCGCTGGATCATCGACGTGAACGTGCTGGGCGTCGCCTACGGTGTGCTGGCCTTCGGTCCGATCCTGAAGAAGGCCGGTGAGGGCCACATCATCAACACCGCATCCGAGGCCGGTCACGTCTCGAGCGCGATGCTCGGCATGTACACCGCGACCAAGCACGCGGTCGTTGGCATGACCGAGTCGCTCTACCGGGAGCTCGAAGGCACGGGCGTCGGTGTCCACTGCCTCTGCCCGAATCTGGTCCGCACGAAGATCTTCCACTCCGAGCGCAACCGCGACGACGGGGCCGCGATGAAGCCCTCGCAGACGGCGACGATGGCGCCGCTGCGCGAGGCGATCTCGGCTCTCGGGATCCCGCCGGACAAAGTGGCGGGCGACATCGTCGACGCGATGCGGGCGAACCGTTTCTGGATTTTCACCCACGAGATGACGAAGCGCTCGCTCGCGGTCCGTTATGCGGACATCGACGCGGGGCGAAATCCGTCGAATCCCTACGAGAGCATCGCCGGGTTCGAGGGACTGGCGGGTGGCGCAGACGGCGGAACCGGCACGCGGGGAGCCCAGCCGTGACGATGCGGGAGCTGCTGCTAGCCCGCGCGGAAGATGATGGGCCGGCGCTGTTATTCGAAGACGAGCGCTACAGCTGGCGCGAGTACTTCGATGCCTGCTGCGAACGCGCCGAGGCGCTGCTCGCGTGGCGGCGGCCGGGGCCCTTCCATGTCGGCGTGCTGCTCGAGAACGTGCCCGAATACCTCTTCATGACGGGTGCGGCGACGCTCGCGGGCGCGACCGTCGTCGGCATCAACCCGACCCGCCGCGGCGCGGGCCTCGAACGCGACATCCGCCACACCGATTGCCAGATCCTCGTGACTGAGGATCGCCACGCAGAGCTCCTCGAGGGCCTCGACCTCGGCGTTCCCGCAGATCGCCGCTTCGACGTCGCTTCCCCCGCCTGGCGCGAAGCGATCGCCCGCTTCAAGGGTGCCG
>JANNQH010000640.1:0-8975 GCA_031400655.1 Deltaproteobacteria bacterium
GCGGCCGCCTACGAGTCCGCGGCGGCGATTTCGTCGTATCCGCTCCGGGCCGGTGCGCTGGGCGATGCGGCGCGCTGCTGGATCGGCGCGGGGGAGTCGGCGAAAGGATTGGCCGCCTTCCAACGCCTCGAATCCGAATTCCCCGACCAGCCGGTGGCGCCGCCCGTCGAGGCGCTCCTCCAGGAACTGCGAGCCAAGCCTTGATCTTCACGGGACTCTCCACTCGACGAGAGGGGTGTCCCGATAGCGTGGTGGGAGCGGTCCAGATCTTACCACCGATAAGATATATTATGTCAACTGAAATAACGGCAGACGAATACCGGCACCGAAACGAGCTCGCTCGGCGTGCCTCCCAACGGCCGCTAGCGGCCTATTTCCTGCTCGTCGCCGTCCTGGTAGTCAGTCTGCCGAGGTATTCGCTCGGCGAAGAACCCGTGACGGTGAAGAGCCTGGGACCGCTTGCCGCTGCTGGACACTTGACCTCGGAACCGAAATCGGACCCGACCTCGGCGTCGAATCCGTCGTCGATGCGATTGGCGGATCTCGACGGTCGCTGGCGGAAGCTCGAATCGGGCTTGGACGAAAGCGATCGACTGAAAGCGATCGATACGGCCGTGGAGCCCTTGACCTGGGTCGTCCGCAAGATGGCCGGGGGTGTCCTTCGCTCGACGACCGCCCCCAAGCCGATGCTTCATTTCGTCTGGGACGGAGCCCGTCTGCACGAGCGCCTGCGAGGCGGCGAAGCCCGGCTGATCGTGCCGGGAGCCGGTCCGGTGAGCGCGATCGACTCGCGTGGCGAAGCGTTCGAAGGCGCCTGGCTCTGGACGCCCGAGGGACTTCGATTCAGCTGGCGCCAGCATCAAGCCTACGGCGCGAACTTGTACCGGCTCGACGAAGCAAAGCGCGAGCTCACGGTCGATCATGCGATTCACGTGACGGCGATCGACGGTGTCCGGCCCATCCTCTATCGGTCGCGCTTCGCAAAGGACGGGCTCCCGGCGGTTTCGGCTGCCGGCGATGACCGCGAGCGCTGAGCTGGAAGCCTCTGCGGCACTCGCTTCGCCAAGGGTGTTTTTCACCTCTCGTCGCGATGGAACGCTGAACTGATCTGCGAGACTGGCCGGACGCGAGCCGAACCGCTAATAGCACCGGCGCTCGAAGGGCCGGATGAGCGGTCGAATCCAGTTTCCAGGATCCGAAGACCTCGCTCCTGATGGCGCTTCGTCCGCACCCGTCGAGACAGGCGGCTCACCCTGCCCCGAGCCTCGGCTCGGCGCCTCAAGGCATGACCACGGAGACCAGGATACGCATGAGTCCGACGAAGAAGAAGACTCCCGCCCCGAAGAAGGGGACGGCCAAGAAGGCGGCGACGCCGGCGAAGTCCGCGAAGACCACGAAAACCACGAAGGCGGAAAAGCCGGCGGCCAAGAAGCCCGTCGCCAAGGCCGCTCCGGCTGCGGCCCCGAAGAAGGCTCCGGCGCCGACGCCCGCGCTCACGCCCGCAGCCAGGCCCGCAGCCAGGGGAGCGGCCCGTAAGCCCGAGAAGTCGGCCAAGCCTGAGAAGCCCGCGAAGATCGAGAAAGCCGAGAAGGTTCTGGCGAAGCCGCCCAGCAAGGTGGCTGAAGCGGCTCCGATCGCGAAAGGCGCCAAGGGTGTCGAGGCGAAAGCGGTGAGCAAGACCGAGCCCGCCGCCAAGGCGAAGCCCGCGTCCGGCAAGAAGCCCCAGGCTGACGTTCCCGCGTCGGGCAAGCGCGCGAAGCCCAGGAAGCCCGTCGTACCGTCCGGGCCACGCCATCCGAAGCTCGGATTCCGCTGGTCGTGCTACGGCTGCGGCGCGAAGTTCTACGACCTCGGCAAGGACGAGCCCCTCTGTCCCAAGTGTGGCGCCGACCAACGCGATCGGCCGGCCGACGAGCCGAGGGCCCCGTCGTCGGATTCCGCGCGGCCCCGCGTCGTGCGTCCGATGGCGCAGCTGCTCGATGACGACGAGCCGGTGGCGCCGCACGTCGAGGACGATCTCGGTCTCGACGACGCGGTCGAGCCGGGAGACATGTTCGAGGGGGACGGTGACATCGCCCATCTCGAGCTCGATGCGGCGGAGCTCGAGGCTGAGACGATCGAGGCGGGTGAGCCGGACGAGTTCTAGCGGCGCGGGCTGGCGGGGGCCCGAGAGGGCACCGCGAGCGCGGGCCTCAGAATGTGGTCAACCGCTGTAGGTGCAGGGCCATGCCGGCGCTCGATCCCGTTCGCAGGGCGAGCTCCTGATCGAGGGCCGCCTTCAGGCTTTCGCGTTCGGCGACGTCGCTCGCGGCATTGCCGATCGAGTCGCTGGCGTGCGCCGTCCGATTGAACTGGGCCGCATTGCCCGCCAGCGTGCCGCGATCCCGGGCCGAGCCCGCGCGATTGCGTTTTGCGCGATCGAACCGCACCCGCGCGGTGGCGAGCTCCGAGGCGACGGCGTCGCGCAACAGCTCCACTTCATGCGTCGAGTAACCCGAATAGGCACGCCCGAGCTCGCTCGCGCGCTCGAGCCGGTAGTTGCGCTGGTAGTTCCATGCGCCCGCTCCGAGCAGGACCAGCAGCAGCAGGGCGAGCGTGACCGTCGAGTTTCCAGCGATGCGTCGTTCGTCCACGACCACCTCCGCGCAGGATCCGAGAGGGGCTCGGACTCGTGGCGTCTTCGACCGACCGCGGGGGCGGCTCAATCCCCGGTTTTCGAATTCGGTGCTGGCATCGTCTCGGCCGCTCGAACGGCCGCCGACTCGTCAGCCAGCACCGAGCCGTGGATCAGGCGATAGGCCTCGACGCTTCGCAATACCCGCTTCACGTAGCCCTGGGTCTCGGTGTACGGAATCGTTTCCACCCACTCATCGTCCGGTCGGTCGCCCCCCGGCGCCCAATCGCGCACGACGTGCGGCCCGGCGTTATAGCTCGCGATCGAGGCCGACAGACGCTTCGGAAAGAGCCGCCCGAGCTCGCCGAGATAGGACGATCCGAGCTCGATGTTCGTGCGCGGATCGAAGAGCTCGTCGGGGTCGAACGCGTTCCGCCCGGCGCGCGCCGCGAGCCGCGCCCCCGTCTCCCGCATGATCTGCAGCAGCCCGCGCGCGCCCACCGGCGAGATCACCTTCGGCCGGTAGCCGCTCTCCTCCCGCATGATGGCGTAGACGAGGGCCGGGTGGACGCTGCCGGCCGCGTCGGTGGCCGACTCGACGTAATCCGAGAAGGCGTAGGGCCAGGCCATCCGCCACAGCTCCTCGCGGCCCGGGATCGGTCCGCGCGCGAGCGGCAGCTCGTAGGCGTCGATGACGAGCTGTTGCGCGGTGTGATAGTCGGCGGCGGCCGTGAGGAGTCGCGCCAGGGCGAGGCGATCCTCGAGGCCGCCCGCGCGCCGCACGAGGCGTCCCGTTTCGGCAGCGCCATAGTCGTAGAGTCCGGCGTCGATCAGAATGCGAACGCGCGCGAGCGCACTCGCTGTCAGGCGGATCTGGCCAGTTTGCAGAGCCTGCGCGGGCACGGCGACGAGCGTGCTCGAAGCGAGTGGCCGCGCCCGCCAGCCGTAGTAGGAAAGCGGAAAATCCCGGGCAAGCAGGTCGAACTCGGCGGTCGCCTCGTCGCCGCGACCCGCGCCGGCGAGGGCTCGTGCGCGCCAATAGACCGGCTTCAGGCGGCCGATCGGGTCGGCTGTCGAGGCCGCCAACGATTCGAATCGTTCCACCGCGTCATCGAATCGCCGATGCCGATAGTCGCTCCAGCCGAGCTTCCAGAGCGCTGTCCGCGAGAGCTCGCCCTGGCGCGGATCGTCGGCGAGCCACACGAAATGGACCCGCGCCTCCTCCTCCCGCCCGCGTCCTTCGAGCAGGCTCGCCGCGAAGAAGCGCGCATCGGCCTGATTCGGGCCGGAGGCTCGTGCGAGCGTCTCGAACGCCGCGATCGCCTCGGGCACGCGATCCGCTCGGGCGAGCGAGCGTGCGCGCCAGATCGGAATGTCCTCGCGCTGCGGCAGGCTTTCGAACGCCTTCAGGGCCTCGGGATAACGGCGCAGGCGGAAGAGCGTATGCGCACGTTGTGTCAGGGTCGTGGTCCGCAGCGCGCCCGACAAGCCGCCCGCGAGCGCGTGATCGTAGGCAGCGAGAGCCGGCTCGTTATGCATCTCCGAAAAGAGCCGGTCGCCCCGCTGCCGCCAATCTTCGGCCGTGCGTTTGACAGCCCCCGGCAAGGCCTCGAGCTCGTCGAGGCGCTCCGCTGCGCGCAGGGCCTCGGGGCTCGCCGGATGCCGACTCCATAAGCGCTGCCAGCTCGCCCGGGAGCCCCGGGTATCCCCCGCGCGGTCCTGGCTCTCCGCCACCGCCGCGAGTAGCGCGGCGCGGGCCTCCCCTGATTCGGACTCGGAATACGCCAGCGCCCAGGCCGAGCGTGCCGCCGATTCGTCTCCCTGATCGAGGCGCAGATCGCCCTGCAGCGCGTGCAGCTCCGCGCGCAGCGGCGAGGTCGGAAAATCGGAGAGCGCGCGTTCGACGTGGACTTCTGCGTCGGCGGGTCGGCCGGCCGTGCGCAGCGCGCGGGCTCGCAGCAGCGCCGCGAAGTCGCCGACGATCGAATGGCGGCGGGCCACTTCATCGAAGAGCCGTTCGGCCTGCGCGAAGTCCGAGTGCTGGGCCGCGGCCTGACCGGCCCGCAGCAACGCCGCGGGATCGCGCAGCAAAGACTCCTCGAGCGGAGCTGCAGCCGGCGAGTCGCCGCTTTCCGCGGGCGTCGGCTCCGCTTCGGCGGCGGCCGCCCAGCGACTCGCGCTCGCGACGCTGAGCAGCAGACATGTCGCGAAGGCAAGCGAGCCAGCCCACACGGGCGCGAGTGAACGAACTTCTCGAGAGCTCATGGAACGCGGGGTCTCCGTCCGGTTCGTCACGCTGAGGGTCACAAAGACTGTCGCAGAGACGACGGGCGGTGACTCGCGATCGGCATTCTGGCCTCGAGATCGATGCTGTCAATTGCGGCCCGTCGGCGCGGGCGATCGGCATTCACCGATCGCTCCATTGAGCCGGCGCACGGGTCCCGGTACCGTCTGGCCACTTTGCCCGGCCGCCCGTCCCAACTCGACTCGATCGCGTCCCTGACGGCCCGCTGTGCCGCCCTCGCCCTCGTGCTCATCACGCTTGGGACCGCGTGCAAGCCCGATTGGTTTCCCGCGTCGCGCGAGCCGACTCGGAAAGTGGACGAGGCCGCGTCGATGACGGCGGGGTCGGATCCCGGATCGCCCGCGCGCTCCGGGGAGGCGAGCGAGGCGAGCGATGCCGGCCCGAGCGACGCGACGGCTGCCGGTCGGGCCGGGGCGACGGAAATGCCGCCCACGCCCGCGGTGCGGGGAATCTGGGTGCTCGCGGAGGGAAGCGTCCGGGTGCTCGATGATCCGGCGCGTGTCGCTCCGCTGCTCGAGCGCGCGAGGCGACTCGGCGTGACGGATCTCTTCGTCCAGGTCTACCGCGGTGGCCGCGCGTTCTATCCCGCCGATCCCGCCTTCGAGCGCGCGCCGGCGGTCGGAAAATTCGCCGTCGATCCCCTGACGCTCCTGATCCGCGACGCCCACGCCCGCGGCCTGCGGGTGCACGCCTGGGTCAACGTCCTCTCGCTCTCGACCCGCCGCGACGCGAGGCTGCTGGCCGACCTCGGCCGCGACGCAATCCACGTCGACCGCCGTGGCCGCTCGCTGCTCGACTACCCCGCGCTCGATCTGCCCGAGCCCGATCGCGAGTTCTATCGCATGGGAACGCCCGGGCTCTATCTCGATCCGGCGGTCGCGAGCGTGCGAGCGAGAATCGTGGCCACCTTCCATGATCTCGTCGCCCGCTACCCCGAGCTCGACGGCCTTCACCTCGACTACATCCGCCACCCGGATCTGCTGCCGTTCATCCCGGGCTCACGCTTCGGTGTCGGTCTCGATTTCGGCTACGGCGAGCCCTCGCGCGCCCGCTATCGCGCGGAGACGGGGAGACCGGATCCGATCGCGGGCGCAGCGCCCGGCGTTGTGCGCGATTCGGAGGCGTGGGACGTGTGGCGGCGCCAGCAGGTGACGACCCTCGTCGAGGAGATCGCGAGCACCGCTCGAAGCCTCCGGCCGGGCTTGATCCTGTCGGCGGCCGTGATCCCGTACGTCGAGCGCTCTTATCTGAGCCTCGCCCAGGACTGGCCTCATTGGCTCGCCAGCGGCGCAATCGACCGCGCGATTCCGATGCTCTACACGCTCGACGATCAGCTGCTGCGCTACCAGCTCGAGGGCTACACGGGCCTCACCGGATCTGATCGGATCTGGCCGGGCCTCGGCGTCTGGCTCTTCGAATCGAATCCGGCGCAGGCGCTCGCACAGCTCGCGGAGCTGCGGCGACTGCGCTTCTCCGGCGAGCTGCTCTTTTCCGACGACGCGATCGCAGAGTCCCCAGCCCTGCTCGAGGCGCTCGCCGTCCGCGCGCCGTCCAGCCCGTGATGGCCGCACGCGTCGAGAACGAGTCGGCCGACGCCGAGCTCGATTCGATCCTGTCCGGATACGACTTCGAGCTACCCGAAGCCCAGATCGCCCAGACTCCGCTGGCCGACCGCGAAGCCTCGCGGCTGCTCGTCGTCTCGCGCGATCGCGGCGAGGTCGTCGAGCCTGCCCTCGACCAGCGAGTCCGCGACCTGCCTCGCTGGCTCGAGCCCGGCGATCTGCTCGTCGTGAATGCGACCCGCGTCGTCCCGGCCCGCCTGCTCGGCCGCAAGGCGAGCGGCGGAATCGCCGAGGCGCTGCTGCTCGGGCGCGAGCAATCGCGAGACGCTGCGCCCGGCTCCTTTCGCGCTCTGCTCAAGTGCACGGGGCGCGTGCGGGAGGGACTCGTGCTCGCGTTCCGCCGGCCCGGCGCGCCCGACATGCCAGAGTCGGGCACGATCCTCGAAGCCGAGGTCATCGCGCGCCACGAGCGCGGCGAGGTGACGCTGCGCTTTGCGGGCGACGAGGTCGATCCGTATTCAGTCGGCATCGCGCCGCTTCCGCCCTATATCCGGCGACCCGACGGCGGCTCTGCCGAGCAGGATCTCGAGCGTTACCAGACGGTCTTCGCCCGGGAGCCGGGGGCCGTCGCCGCGCCGACCGCAGGCCTACACCTGACGGCGTCGCTCTTCGAACGCCTGCGCGAGCGGGGCATCGCGACCGCCGAAGTCGTCCTCCACGTCGGTGCGGGCACCTTTCGCCCCCTCGACGCCGAAGCCTGGCATTCCGGCCGGCTGCACCGCGAGCGCTTCGAGCTCTCCGCCGAGACCGCGCTCGCGATCGAACGCACGCGCAACGCGGGGGGCCGGATCATCGCGGTGGGCACGACCACGACGCGGGTGCTCGAGAGCCGTGCCGACGAGCACGGCCGCGTCGCCCCCGGCCGCGGCGAGACCGACCTTTTCCTGCGGCCCGGATCGAAGTTCCGGGTCGTGGACGGGCTGCTCACGAATTTTCATCTGCCGCGCTCGTCACTGCTGATGTTGATCGCGGCGATGATCGGCCGTGAGGCCGTCCTCGCGAGCTATCGCCAGGCGATGGCGCGCGGCTTCCGATTCTATTCCTACGGCGATGCGATGCTGATCCTGCCGCAGACCGGGAGCAGCCGTGCGCGTTGAAGGATTCCAGATGGAGATCGTCGCCCGCGACGGTCTCGCGCGGACGACGCGGATCCAGACGCCCCATGGCGTGATCCCGACGCCGATCTTCATGCCGGTGGCGACGTTTGGCGCGGTGCGCGGGATCGGGGTCGGCGAGCTGGCGGAGGCCGGTGCGGAGATCCTGCTTTCGAACACCTATCACCTGCACGAACGCCCGGGCGAGGAGACCGTGAAGGCCCTCGGCGGCCTGCATGGCTTCACCGGCTGGCGACGCCCCTGGCTGACCGACAGCGGTGGCTTCCAGATCACGTCGCTCGCCGACCGCGCGAAGCTCGACGAAGAGGGTGTCACCTTCCATTCCTCCCTCGACGGCCGGCGTCGACGCCTGACCCCCGAGAGCGCCATCGCGATCCAGGAAGCGCTGGGCGCGGATATCGCGATGGTGCTCGACGAGTGCCTGCCCGTCGCGGCCGGGGGGGACGAACGAACAGATGCGCGCGCCCTCGAAGGCGCGCTCGAGCGAACGCTGCGCTGGGCGGCTCGCTCCCAGGCGGCGCGCCGGCGCCCGGAGCAGGCGGTGTTCGCAATCGTGCAAGGCGGGGCCGATGAGCGACTGCGGCTGCGCAGTGCGGAAGCGACGGCCGCCCTCGATTTCGATGGCTATGCCCACGGCGGGCTCGGCCTGGGCGAGACGCGCGAGGAGCGCCGCGCGTCGATTCGAGCCGCCCACGGCGCCCTGCCCGCCGAACGTCCGCGCTACCTGATGGGTCTCGGTCGCCCGCTCGATCTGCTCGACGGCATCGCCGAAGGCGTCGACCTCTTCGACTGCGTCGTGCCCACCCGGAACGGCCGCCACGGACTCGTCTACACCTCCCAGGGCACCCTGCATCTTCGCAACGCGAGCTTCGAGCGCGACGCCTCGCCGATCGATCCCGAGTGCGCCTGCCCGGCCTGTACCCGGCATTCGCGCGGCTATATCCGCCACCTGCTTCGCAGTGGAGAGAGCCTCGGGTCGCGTCTCGCCTCCCTGCATAACCTCACGTATTACTTGAAGTTGATGGCGCGAGCCCGAGAGGCGATTGCAGTGGGCGGCTTCGCGTCGCTCCACGCCGAGCTCACAGCGCTCACGGAGCGCCCCGTGGACGCCCGCGACTAGTCACCGGTCGGAGTCACCGGTCGGCCTCGGCGACCGCCCCGGCGACCGCCAATGCAGCCTGCTCGGGCAGTGCGTCGCCGAGTATCCCGGGCACGATCGACAGGCGCTCGGCCTGCTCGGGCCACAGCCGCGATGCGACGCGATCGCGCAGGGGCTCGAAGCAGAGCGCTTCGCCCGCGGCGACCGCGATCGTCCCGAG
>JANNQH010000641.1:0-1694 GCA_031400655.1 Deltaproteobacteria bacterium
TGGCATCGTGAACCGCTTCGAGGTCACCGACTACAGCGGCTTCACCGGCAGCTCCTGGCCCCAGGTCTACCTCGAGACCCTCTTCGAGATCGCCGACGACGAAGCGCTCGTGATCGAGACCGCGATCCCGGACAAAGTCCGCTACTGGTCCTTCATGCTCGCCGACGAGCTCTTCGCGACGATCGACTGGACGAATCGCCAATCGAGCTTGAACGGACACCAGGCGCGTCTCGATGCCGACGGCCGCTTCCGCGCCGTCCTGTCGCTGCGCGATCCGGGCGTGCCCAACTGGCTCGACACGGGGGGCTATCTGCGGGGCGTGATCCAGAACCGCTGGAACCAGGCGAGCTCGGCGCCCTGTCCGTCGATCGAGCGGGTCAAGCTCGCCGATGTTCGCGCGCACCTGCCGAAGGACACGCCGGTTGTCTCGCCCGCGGAACGTGATCGCGCGCTGCGCGCCCGCCGACGCGGCGCGCAGATGCGCCGGAAGTGGTAGTCATGAAGGTCGCCGTCTACACCGGCCCGCGCGAGCCGTTCCGCATCGAAGAGCGTCCGACGCCGTCACCCGGTCCCGACGAGATCCTGATCCGGATTGGCCGCTGCGGCATCTGTGCGACCGACGTCAGCACGTACACCGGCGCTGCTGGGATGGAGTGCAACAAGGTCTACGGCCACGAGTTCGCCGGCGAGGTCGTGGCCCGCGGCGCCGCGGTCCGCCAGATCCCGCTCGGCACGCTCGTCACCGCCCAGTGCGTCACCGCCTGTGGCCAGTGCGACGAATGCCGCCGCGGACATCTCGCCTTCTGTCCGGCGTGGCGGCAGCATCCGACCGGCGGCTTCGGGCAGTACATGACGTTGCCCGAGCGCGAGGCCTACGTGCTGCCGGCGCCGCTGACCCTTGAGGATGGCGCTCTCGTCGAGCCCCTCGCGGTGGGACTGCACGGCGTGCGGCTGGCGGAGGTCGGGCCCGAGTCGCGGGTCCTCGTGCTCGGCGCGGGGCCGATCGGGCTCTGCGCGAGCTACTGGGCGCGGCGGCGGGGTGCGACGCATATCGTTGTCGCGGCGCCCTCCGATCGGCGGAGGCGATTTGCTCTCGAGATGGGGGCGAGCGAGTTCATCGCGACCGCCGGCCTGCTGGACGGCAATGCCGAGGCCGCAATCCGGACGGCGCTCGGCGGTCCGCCCGACATCGTCTTCGAGTGCGCGGGCTTTGCGGGCGCCGTGATGCAGGCGATGAGCTGGATCCGGCCGAAGGCGACGATCGTCTGCATGGGCTACGGGCTTCACCCCGAGCCGATCACGACGGCCGTTCCGCTTCTGAAGGAGCTGCGCGTCCAGTTTTCGATGACCTACGACCGGACGGACTATCAGGAGGTGATCGCGACGCTGGCGGCGGGCCATCTCGAGCCGCGCTGCATGATCACCCAGACGATTCCGCTCGAGGCGCTGACGGAGACCGTCGAGGGGCTGCTCGCGCGGGCGCCGCAGTGCAAGGTGATGGTGGATCCGTGGGCCTGAGCCACGCGTCCCTTTTTCCTCACCCGCTCTTTGTGCGCCTTCGCGTCGCCGCCACGCCGGTCGCATCATGTCCCGTCGCCGGGCCCGGCCCCGCCTTCGCCACGCCCGGATACACGCTGAACTGCAGCAGCCGCAAATGGAGCCGCGCCCCGGGCACGACGCTCGGCGTGTCATGG
>JANNQH010000642.1:0-2631 GCA_031400655.1 Deltaproteobacteria bacterium
CCACTGCATAACGCCACTCGAGCGCGCGTTCACTCAGCCCATGGATAGTGGCCCCGCCGATCAGGAGGATGCCGGCGGCGAAGCCGATGCCTGCCGCCGCGCGTGCACCCCAGCCGGCGCCGACCCGGCTCACCCGGCCTCCGCCGCGATGTGGGCAAGCGCATCGAAGGCATAGTGATCATCGGCCTCGAGGTACATCGTCGAGGCCTGCGGCCGCGCCCCGAAGCGGCGCTTCTCGAGGCTCGCGCCAAAGCCGAAATGAACCTTTCGCTTGCCGAGCGCGCGGGCACGCAAGGTCCCGTGGCGCAGCATCTGGCGGTAGAGGCCCCGCTCGCGGACGAGGCCGTAGTCGAGTCCGGTGAGGAGCGGCGTGTAGATCTCGTCGCCGAAATAGCTCGCAAGGAAGCAGACGGGGCCGCGCTCGGGCTGGCTCGTCTGCCGGAAGATCAAGAGCTCCCAGCCCGGCGACCCCGCCATCCCGCGCAGGAAGGCGCGCGGGAGCGGGAAGGTGTTGAGCTCGAGATTCTCGGCCCGAACGTTTTCGTAGAGCCTGTAGAGCTGGTCGACTTCGGCGGCCGCGAGCGATCGGGATCCGGCGTGTATGACTTCGATTTCGTACTCGGCGTCGAAGGGCGCAACATAACGCGCCTGGTGGTAGCGGTGCTTGCGGCCAAGGGAGGCGACGAGCTCTTGCTCGCTTGCGAGCACGTCGTCGACGATCAGGCTCTCGGGCGACGGCATCGCCATCATGCCCTCGGAGGCGAAGCGGTGGGCGAGTGCAATGTCCTCGCTCGGGAGGTCTCGCAGCACACGGACCGAGCAGCCGAGGCGATCGGCGTCGCTGCGCACCGCCCGCAGCAGCAGTGCAATCGCCGCCTGGCTGTTCGACGATTCGATGGGATCCCGCAGCCAGAGATGATTGCCTTCGGAGAGCAGGCAGCCCATCGAGAAGACCTGGTGGGTCAAAAAGAGCGGCTCGATCGCGCGCCGCTTCTCGACCCGCTCCGACACCTCGGCCGGCGCCATCATGTCGGCCTTCCAGAGCGCCGCCGTGAAGCACGGCGCGAGCAGCGGCTCGCCCTTGCCGTCGCGCACCACGTAGTACCGGAAATCCCAGCGATTCTTGGGCTCGGCTTCGGGGCCGAAGAGCGTCTCGAAGAGCGCCATGCCCGCGGATCCGAGGCAACCGCGATCGCGCATCAGCGAGTCCCACTCGGCGTGGCGCAGCTTGTCGATCGAGTCGCAGGATTCGAGGTAGAGCTCGGTCGAGCGGCCGCGGGCCCGGGCGACCGGTGCCATGGGTGCCTCGAGTCCGAAGGCTCGCCAGATCTCGTAGGGCTCGACGCCGGCCTCGCGGACGGCGGGCTCCCAGTGCTCGGCGAGCGCGTCCGCCAGACCTTCGAGATCCTCGCGATTGTGTTGGCGCGTGATCAGGAAGCGATTGCCGCTGCGGCGCGCGGGCGTCGCCGGGAACTGCGCCTGATTGGTGAAGAAGCGCTCTTCCAACAGCCGCGCGCACAGGATCTGGCAGACCTGGGTCGGTCCCGTTCCGACGAAACCGACCGGCGTGTTGCCGGGCGAGACGACGGGGATCGCGTAATGGCCGATGCGGTCGGCGAAGATCGCGAGCCGCTCGCGCAGCTCGACCTGCATCCGGCCGATCTCCTCCGACAGATGGATCCGGGCGGACGCGATCGCGGCGCCCAGGATCGGCGGCTGGAGCGGCCCCGCGAAGATCAGGGTCGGACCGAAGCGCCGCACCTTCTTTTTGATCTCTGGATTCGAGGAGACGATCAACCCGCCGCCCGTGCCGAAGCCCTTCGCCATTCCCGTCGCGAGCACCATGCGAGGATGCAGCGCCATCGCGTTCATCACGCTGCCCGAGCCGTTCGGTCCACACCAGCTCATCCCGTGAGCGTCGTCGACGTAGAAACGCATCTGCTCGTGGCGGTCGAGGATCTCGGCCACCCGCGTCACGGGAGCGAGGTCGCCGAACATGCTGTAGACGCCGTCCGCCATGTACCAGACGTGGCGATGGGTCTTCGACAGCGCCGCGACACGATCCTCGAGACGGTCGAGATGGTTGTGTGGGAGGACCTCGAGGGTCGTGCCCCCGGCGTGCAGCAGCTTCGCGGCGAGCTGAACGCTCGAGTGGACCTGGTGGTCGAGCACGATGGCGTCGTCGTCGTCGATCAGGGCCGGCAGCGCCGCGAGGTGGCCGAGCGTCGTGGTCGGGGCCACGACGACGTGAGCCCCACCGAAGATCTGCTCGATCAGGCTCTCGAATTCGCTGTAGAGCGGCGAAGAGAGATAGGCGCGCGAAGAGCTCGTCTCGATGCCGTAGCGGCGGGTGGCGTCGACGCCGGCTTCGATCAAGCGCGAATCGAGCTCGAGACCGAGGTAGCTGCAGGAGGCGAAGTTGACGAGCTCGTGGCCGCGGATCCAGACGTGGCGTCCGTCGAATCGCGCGTCCTCGGCATTGCAGTTTCCAATTCCGAGATCCACGCTCGAATCGATCGCTCGTTCGAGCAGCTTCTTGCGATCTCGCTGGGTCTGCACGCCGCAACCTCCCGACGTCGACAGGCAGCCGGAAGCCGATCGCCTATGCGTCCCGAGTGCTTTCGGCGGAAG
>JANNQH010000643.1:0-5267 GCA_031400655.1 Deltaproteobacteria bacterium
CGCTCCCGCGGTGTCGTCGCGATCTTCCAGGATCTCTCGCTCGTGAAGGAGCTCGAGCAGCAGGTTCGCCAGTCGGACAAGATGGCCTCGATCGGACAGCTCGCGGCGGGTCTCGCCCACGAGGTCAACAATCCGATCGGCTTCATCCTGGCGAATCTGCATCAGATGACCGATTACCTGGCCGACCTCGCGCGTTATTTCGAGCAGGTGGATCGGCTCCAGACCGCCGTGCTGGCGGGCGACCTCGGCGC
Source organism: Deltaproteobacteria bacterium (assembly GCA_031400655.1). Taxonomy (GTDB): domain Bacteria; phylum Myxococcota_A; class UBA9160; order UBA9160; family UBA4427; genus UBA4427. Next base: position 252 of record JANNQH010000643.1, read on the forward strand.
GATCCGGGGAGCGGCGGAGCAGCTCTCCGGCGTGTCGCGGGAGATCGATCTCGACTACGTCCGCTCGGACTTCGAGAAGGCGCTGCTCGAATCCAGCGAAGGGGCGGAGCGGATTCGCCATCTGGTGAAGGATTTGCGCGACTTCTCGCGGCCCGACCTGCCGGAGCGTGTGGCCACCGACGTCAATCAGGCCCTCGACTCGACCGCGAACATCGTGCAGACGATGATGAAGCACACCGCGGTGATCGAGAGGGACTTTGGCGCCTTGCCCGAAATCGATGCCTACCCGATGCAGCTCAAGCAGGTCTTCATGAATCTGCTCGTGAACGCCTATCAGGCGATCGAGGCGGGCGAGGGGCGGGTACCCGGCGTGATCCGGCTCGAGACCCGACTGCTGGGCGAGGAGATCGTCGTGCGGATCTCGGACACCGGGGTCGGCATTCCTCCGCATCTGCGGCCCCGGATCTTCGAGCCCTTCTTCACCACGAAGCCCGTCGGCGCGGGCACGGGGCTCGGCCTTTCGACGAGCTTCACCATCCTCTCGCGCCATGGCGGCCGGATCCAGGTCGAGAGCGAGCCCGGGGTCGGCACCACCTTCGAGATCCGACTCCCCATTACAGTTCCCGCTGCAGCGTGACTCGCTCCGCTGAGACCGGTTCTCTACTGTGCTCCCCATGCGCGTCGTCGATCTCGACCGGGACATGAGCGATGTGATTCCGACCAATCTGGCGCGGGACAGCGAGTTCCTGTTCGCGCGCATGACGGACGTGACCCTCGAGTCCACGCAGGCGGCGGCGGGGCGCTGGGTGCTCGACGTCGGGAGTGGGGTCGGCCAGGACTCGGTGGCCCTGGCGCGACAGGGGGCACGGGTCGTCGGCGCCGAGCCGTCGGCCCGCATGACCGCGATGGCGGAGATGTTCCAGGCGGGAGCGGTGAAAGGCGGGCTGCGGGCGCCCGACTGGATTCGGGGCTGGGCCGACGCCTTGCCCTTCGCCGATGCCTCCTTCGACGCTTCGTTCTGCAAGGGCGCGCTCGATCATTTCGACGACCCGGAGACCGCGATCGCCGAGATGGCGCGGGTCACGCGCCGAGATGGCCTCGTCGTGCTCGCGATCGCCAACTTCGATTCCCTCGCCTGCCGGGTCACCCGGGCCATCGATCGGATCCGGGAAGACTGGTTCGCTCGTTCACCGCTGCGGAGCCGGCGGGGCTACGACACGCCGAGCGATCATTTTACGCGCTACGAGCTCGCTCTCATGCGCGAGCAGGCAGGTCGAGCGATCGAGCTCGAGCGCGTGATCGGGATCTCGCTCGGTTGGGGCATGCCCGGCTGGACGGGGCTCCTCGCTCGGATTCCTGCGCCCTTCGCGCGGGGGCTGTTGTGCTGCGCGGATGCCCTGGCCCGGGCCTTTCCCGCCTGGGCCGACGTCGTGGTGCTCGTGGGCCACCCACGGTCTGGCGTTCCGCCTGCCGCCACACGTTAGTCCGACCCCGCCTCGCGCTTTCGGAGGACTTCGCGATAGGCGCTCTCGGTGGCGCGTGCGATCTGGGGCCAGGAATAGGCTTTGACGACTCGCTCGCGTCCGCGGCGTGCAAGCTCGGCTCGCAGGCCGGCGTCGGCCAGCAGTCGTTCGATACCGGAGGCGAGCGCCGACGGATCGTCGCGCGGAACGAGCAGCCCACCGCCGGTTCGCTCCATCACCTCCGTGAGAGCGCCGGCCCGAGTGGCGACGACGGGCGTCCCGCAGGCCATCGCCTCGACCGCCGGCAGACCGAATCCCTCGTAGCGCGATGGCACGACGACGAGAGCCGCCCGCCGGTAGAGCCGGATCAGATCGCTCGACTCGACCCGGCCCGTCAACGTCACGCGCTCGAGCACACCCTGCTCGCGGGCCCAGCGGCGAACCCTGTTGTCGCTGTTGTCGTCGTCGACGAGGGTGAGCCGCGCCCACTCGGGCAGCTTCGCGAGCGCGCCGATCAAGCTGCGGATGCCTTTGTTGGGATCGGAGGAGCGGCCGACGCAGAGGATCTCGCCGGGATTTTTTTCGACCGCGGGATCGGGAGAGAAGAGCTCGGTGTCGAGGCCGTTGCGCAGATTGACGAGGCGCTCGGGGCGGACGCCGAAGTCCTGCACGATTTGTCGCTCGCCTACCTCCGAGGACGTGAAGACGGCATCGAGGCGGCGCGCCACGAAGGACTGCATGCCGATCGGATAGAACTTCATCGTGCCGATCGCCTGCAGCAGCGACTCGTCGCGGACGAACGACGCACGGCGGTCGACGGTCAGCGGGTGGTGCACCGTCGTCACGACGGGGAGTCCCATGGCCTTGAGGCCCAACAATCCGTACCCGAGGCACTGCACGTCGTGGATGAGATCGAAGCGCGCGCCCGCGCGGAGCTCATCCGCGATCCGCGCGAACGCTCGCACGCTGAACGCGAAGAGCTCGGGCAGGAAGCCGATCTTGCTCGCGATGAGCTCGTAGAAATTGAGCGGCGAGAGGACCTGGAGCGGGTTCTCCCGGGGCACGATCTGGTCGGTCTGCCCGAGCACCCATTTCGCCCAGAACTGTTGATTGGGCAGCAGGGCGACCCGCGCGAAGGGCATCGGGTCGGGGTAGGGCGGGCCAACGAAGACGTGGACCTCGTGGCCGAGGCGCGCCATCTCGCGGGCGAGGAACCAGAGATAGATCCCCTGACCGCCGGAGGTCATGTTTCCGCGGTAGGCGACGAAGGCGATGCGAAGCGGCCGCGTCATTTCAAGCGGCGGCCGGCGTCCGCTTGCGACGACCGATGCGGCTCTGGCCGCGGACGACGACACGCTTTTCGGCGTACAGGATCACGCTCTTCGGGCAGATGAAGTCGAGCACGCGCTCGACCCGCGCGATCGCGGGTGAGACGGTCGATCGGATCAGGAACTCGCGATAGGCGCGCACCAGCCGGCTCTCGTCGGCGGAGGGCAGGTGCATCACGGAGCGGAGCATCCAGTAGGGCGTGTGGAAGCCGTGGGCGAAGCCGCAGCCCACGGTCGTGAAGCCCGCCGCCGCGAGGCCCTTCGCCAGGTCGCGGGGCCGGAAGATGCGGATATGGCCACCGGGGCTCTCGAAATAATCGTCGCCGAGGCGAAGGTAGAGATGCTCGCTCGTGGCGGTCGGGATCGTGATGGCGATCTTCGCCCCGGGCTTCGCGACGCGGGCGAGCTCGTGGGCGGCGCCGCGGTAGTCGTGCACGTGCTCCATCACCTCGGAGCAGATGATCCGATCGAAGGTCGCGTCGGCGAAGGGGAGGTGGAATGCGTCGCCCTGGAGCATGGCGCCAAGCCGGCCTTTTTCACGCCCCTGCTTGCGCAGCACCTTTCCGGGCAGCTTCATCGCCGGCAAATCGAGGTCGAGGCCGACGACATTGGCCCCGCGATTCTGGCTCCCGAAGCAGTGGCGCCCCTCGCCGCAGCCGGCGTCGAGGAGCAGGTGGCCGGGGCGGACGTCAAGCCGCGCGAGATCGACCGTGAGCAGCACGGATCACCTCCTCGAAGACGAGCGCGAGTTGTGCCGCCGCCTGATCCCACTGGAAGAGCCGCTCGACTCGCGCCCGCGCCGCCCGGCCCATGCGCTCGGTCTCGGCCGGGTCGCGCAGGCAGTCCCACATCGCGTCGGCCAGCGCCTGCGCATTGCGGCGCGGCACGAGGCGCCCGCTGCGACCGTCGGTTCCGACGACCTCGGGCAACGCTCCGGCCGCATTCGCGATCACCGAGAGCCCGCAGGCCATCGCTTCGCTCGCCGGAAAACCGAAGCCCTCGAAGAAAGACGGCACGATCGCGACCTTCGCCGTCGAATACTGACGGACGAGCTCGGGCACGGTCAACATGCGGTCGACGATCTGGACGCGGCCTTCGAGCCCGTACTGCTTCGTGAAGCGCGGAACGAGGCCGTGGCTCGGGATGCGGCCGTCGACGATCTTGAGCGTGATGTGCTCGGGCAAGAGCGAGAGGGCCTCGAACATCGTGCCGATACCCTTCTTGCGATCCTCGGTCCGGCCCACGAAGAGCAGGTCTGCCTCCTTCGCGACGTCGGGCAGGGGGCGGAAGATCTCGGTGTCCGTTCCGTTGTAGACGACGGAGACGTCTTTGTGCGGAATTCCGAAATAGCGCTCGATCGCTTCGCGCGAGGCCTCGGACACGGTCACGATCTTCGCGAGCCGCGGCGCGACCGTCTGCTGCATGAGCAGCGGGAAATAAAGGGTCCGGCTGATGCGCTTCGAGAGCGTGTGCTCGATCGTGAAATCCGCCTCGCGGTCGATGTGGAGCGGATGGTGGATCACCGACACGACGGGCACGCCCATCTTCTGGATCCCGAGCAGCCCCCACGACAGGCACTGATTGTCGAACACCACGTCGAAGCGGTACTTGCGCTGGAGCTCCGGGAAGCGGCGCATGAATCGGAAGCCGAAGGTCTGCATCTCCGGAAAGACGCCGAGGCGCGACACGCCGAGCTCCCACAGCGAGAGCGGCTTCAGCATCGAGTACGGCCGTGCGGGATCGAAGGCCACGTCGAGCGGTCGCCCGAAGACGTTGTCGTTCGGAATCTCGTGGAGTGGGATGTCCGGGGCGAGCTCGGGGAGCGGCGGGCCCGCGAAGACGTGGACGTCGTGGCCAGCCTTCTTCCATTCGCGCGCGAGATAGCTTGCGTAGATACCCTGGCCACCGCAGAACATGTTGCCTCGATAGGTCAACAGGGCGATGCGCAAGGGGGAATCTCCTGACGGGGCACGGGTACGAGGCTCGGGCGGAGCGGGCTGTGGCGAGTAAAGCGGACTGTTCGAGAGCGAGCAGACTGTCAGGCTGGAGCGGTCGACCACGTCAGGCTGCGTCCTCTGCGGTGGCGTTGGCGGCGGCGTTGGCGGCGGCCGTGCCCTTCGAGGGGGCGTCGGTCGACAGGATCTCGGAGGTCTGGTCCGCCTCGACCTGGATCGTCGCGATCGTGAAGCCGACCCAGGCGACGAGTCCGAGCACGAAGAGCGTCA
>JANNQH010000644.1:0-11731 GCA_031400655.1 Deltaproteobacteria bacterium
CGGCCGACCTGCCTGGCGCTCGCGGCATTCACCCTGGTCGTCCTGACCCGGGACATCCCAGGCTACATGGATCTCTTGATCAACCGCGGCGCGGGGCTCGCTCGCGTCGCTTCGATCGTGCTCTATCAATCGCTGTCTCTCATGATGAGCGTCATGGTGTCTCCCGCGGCACAGGCTGAGCTGAATCATGTCATTCACCAGATGGAGAACGTCAACCCGATGGCCGCGATCGAGCCCGGTGTGGTCCAGCGATTTGGGGAATGGAAGCTCCAGGCGCGCGAAGTTTCGAGCCGCAATCAGGCCCTGGGACGGGTTCTGCTTTGGATGCCGTCGATCGGGGAGACCATTTTCTCCGAGACCGCACGCATCGCCGCGAGCGAAGACGGGGCACCGGAGATCCTTATTCAGAATGGTGTTCTCCTGACGAGCACGCGAGCGATGCGCTTCGACGAGTTGCGCACGCGGATTCCGCGGCCGCAGGGCTCCACGGGCATGCCGTTCGAGGATCGCCTCCGGAGCATGTCATTCTCGGCGTTGATACCCTCTACCAGCTCGCGAGCCTCGATTCGAGTCGGGGTGCTGCAGGAGACATCGTCGTCTCCGAGCTGGCCAAGAACGGACTTCCGTTTCGCCGCATCGATGCGCAATCGATCCTGCATGTGGGTGGTGGCCACTGGCGACTCGACGACGCGACCGGCGTCGTATTCGACGAAGCGGGACGATTGATCAGGATCACGCCGCCCGAGGCAGTCGAGCTCGGCGAGCAGCCTTCGGCCGAGCGGGATCTGATGTACCTCTCGGTCGCGGAGCTCTTCGGTCTCATTCGCGAGCTCACTGGAAAAGGCGAGCCGACGACCGAATTGGAGGTCGACCTGCATCTCAAGCTCGCGACGCCCCTGGCATGTTTCATCCTGCCGGCGCTCGTGATGATCATTGCTTCGAGCGGCCCACCCTTTCCGAGCTCCGCATTGACGCTGATTCTTGCAGGATCAGTCGCGGTGTCGTACACGCTGCTGGTGGGAGCATTCGCCTCGTTCGGTCGGGGAGGCGTCTTGGCGCCATGCCTCGGCGGCTGGGGTCCGAGCCTGATCGTGATGGCGGCCTTGGTGGGTCTGACGTGGCGAAGCCAGGCCGCTCAGCGAGGGGGTTGATCCCGGGCGCACCGTCGGGCCGGAAGGACTTGGGCGACTGGCAACCTCGAAGACCCGAAATATCTGGGTGTTGGCTGGAGACAAGCCGGGCGACAACGCGCAGTGCCTGGCGCTCGCGGCGGCCCTCGGCTGGCCGACCGAGGTCAAGCAGCTCCGCTATGTCGACCTGGGTCGCAGTCGATTTCGCCCGTTCGGCGATCACCGTTTCGCCCTCGACTCCGCGGCATCGAGCCCGCTCGGGCCGCCGTGGCCCGACCTGGTGATCGGCTGCGGTCGCAGAAGCGTGGCCATCGCCTGGCAGATTCGACGGCGCGCGGGCGGCGCGACGCGCCTCGTGCAGTTCGGTCGTCCGCGAGCCGATCTCGCCGGATTCGATCTCGTCGTCACCAGCTCGCAGTACCGGCTGCCCGAACACCCGAACGTGCTCCATCTCGTGTTGCCCCTGCACTCCTTCGAGCATCAGGCACGGGCGCTCGCTGGCAGCGAGTGGGCCCCCCGTTTCGCGATGCTGCCACGCCCGCGCATCGCCCTGCTCGTGGGTGGTACGGCCAAGCCCTTCGTCCTCGACGTCCCGGCCGCTCGCCGACTCACCGAGCAGGTACAGGCGCTGGTCCGCGCCGAAGGTGGCTCCCTGCTGGTCAGCACGAGTCGTCGAACGCCCGAAGCGTGCGTGCAGACGATCTGCGATTCCCTCGACGTGCCCGCCTTCACCCACCGCTGGACGCCCGCCGGTGGACCGAATCCCTATCAGGCTTTTCTGTCTCTCGCCGACGCATTCGTCGTGACCGGCGATAGCGCGTCGATGCTGGCCGACGCGTGCAGCACCGGTCGGCGCGTGTGGATCGCCGAATTGCCGACGCATCGCACGCTTCGCGCCCATGCGACGAATCTCTTTCGACGCAGCCTGTTGGCTCCGGGCGGGCTCGGCCGCGCGAGCACGGGGCCGCTTGCGCGCTTGACTTCGAAGGTCATGGCGCGCGGCTGGGTGCGTTACCCGCGCGATCTGCCGCGGTTGCACGCCGCCCTGATCGCAACGGGCCGCGCCTTGCCGCTCGGCCGAACATTTCTCGCTCCGCCGCCGCCGCCGCCGGACGAGGCTGCGCGCGTCGTTGCGCGCGTACGTGCCCTCTTCTAGCGATCCTCGGGTGTTCTGGAGAAATTCAGGAAGCGTTCAGGAGGCCATGGCCGACTCGACCAAGGCGAGCGCGTCACGTCGGACGTGGCGCCGCTCGATCTCTTCCTCGACGACGGAGAGTGTGATCGCGCCTTCGACCAGGCATTCCCGCAACAGCGCAAAGAAGAGGCGTTCCTGCGCGGGATCCGGATGCCGCTTGTAGCGACCGCGGGGGCCGGCATGCTGACCCCGAAATCGCGCGACCGCACGCAGCAGAAGGGATTGATTCGATGCTTCGAAGTGCTGTCCGCGCGGTGTGAAGTCGGCCGGAAGGTTGGTTTTCCAGGGCTGCGTCCGTCGGTGGGTGTTGTGCAGCAGCTTCGTCGTGACGTCGAGGGTGTCGAAGTGGTTCCACTGCTCCTCGAGCTTGCCGACCGTATCTGCGGGCTCGAGCAGGAGCCACATCCAGTCGACGTAGTCGCGCTCGAGCGTGAAGAGCCGAGCAAAATCTTCCTCGCAACGCCAATGTCCGAATCGCGCGCAGTCGAGCAGCATCACGCTCGAAGCCCAGTGCATCGGCTTGCGCCCCTCGGCGGGCATGCGCTTCGCGAGCACCGCGTGGCCACCCAGCTCGCGCTGAAGGAGCTCGCGGACGTCGCCGACCGCGAAGACATCGGGATCGATCACGACGGCGCGGCCCGCGTAGCCCATGGCGCGCGGAACGTCGAAACGGATCGGAGTGAACGACTGGAGGTCGTCCTCGGTCCACACGACCTGGCGGCCCTCCCGCAGGTAGGCCTGTCCATCACGAGCCTTGATGAATGGAAAGTCCTCCGCCCACAGGATCCGCACGTCGAAATCCTCGGGTGCCTTCGACCTGGCCTTCAAGGAGTACGCCGAGACGAGCGCTCCGAGGCGTTGCTTCTCGTTGGAGTGGATGAAAACCGTGTCGCGCATCGACCTGACCCCGCCGTGGATCGAGTGGGAGTTCACACTGCCTCATCGGCGCCACGATGCGGCAGCGTGGGGCTGTCATAACCGTAGCGGGGTGAGAGGTCCCTCTGGACGAGTGCATCGATCTCTGCAGCTTCCGCTTCGGATAAATAGTCCTTGTACCCACCGACCTTGGCCCGCCGAACCTTGTAGGAATCCGGATTGCCCTGCTTCCCGGGCTTCATACGCCCGCCGGATCGTTCGTAGACGCTGTCCTCTTCAAGCTTCCGCATGTTCTCCACGCTTGCGTAGTCGACTGCCTGGCGGACGGCGTCGTCGTCGATGGTGTGTCGATCGGCAAACGCCAGAATCCGGCGAAGCGCGCCCGACGGGTCGTCGCGCATGTCCTCGTAACGCACGATCAAGATGTCCTCGACACGGGTCGACTCGCGGGCCCAGAGGTTCAGGAAGTCGATGATCTTGGGAATGCCGCGATTCGGATCCATGAGGAATTCGAATGGCGTGATCTTCGCTCCGCGGGGCGGAAATCCATTCAGGTTCATCTTCTCCGGGCGCATGCGGTGCATCCACTGGAAATACAGGGATACGGCCACGTCTTTGGGGTCGCGGACCAGGAGAACGACCTTCTTCTTGTAGAACGAGGCCTTCGAGTCCAGCTCGCCGGTGTAGTCCTTGATAAAGTTGTCGTGGGTGAACAGGATCTTGGGGATCTCGGCATGCTGGTCGTGGTAGTTCGAGAATCCGATGAGGAGCTGCTCAGGAATCCCGTGGACCAGCTGGTAGTAGCGAGAGATCAGCACGCGCAGCCAGGTTCGCCCGCTCTTGCCGAAAGACACGACGACCAGCTCGGCTCTCCCGAGGCGCCGTGTCTCTTCGCGCCCCCGCAGCCACCGCTCAACGCGGATCCGGCGATCCTCCGAAAGGAAGAAAAGCAAGGCGAGAATCTTGTTTCGTCTCGACTTCCCGGAACCTGCATGCATGAAGGTGCACTCCCCTGGCCACTCGTCACGAGAATTTCGGCATTCAGGGAAAGATTCCCGGTGCCGTTGCGATTCAGCCGGACGTTTCCGTTTCGGCCTGCAGGGCGACGAGCTCGCTGTAGAGGCCAGCTTGCTCCATCAACTGATCGTGAGTTCCCTGAGCGATGATGCGTCCATGGTCCAGGACCAGGATGCGGTCGGCGCGGCGGATCGTCGACAGGCGGTGAGCGATGACGAAGACCGTGCGCCGACCTTGCAGCGCATCGAGCGCATCCTGGACGATGCGCTCGGTCTTCGCATCGAGGGAGCTCGTCGCCTCGTCGAACACGAGAATCGAAGGATCCTGCAGGATCGCGCGCGCGATCGTGATGCGCTGACGCTGCCCACCCGATAGGCGCAATCCACCTTCCCAGACCCCGGTTTCGTAGCCCTCGGGAAGTTGATCCACGAATTCGTCGACGTGGGCGGCTCTCGCCGCCGCCTGGAACGCGGCCTCGTCTGCGTCGGGTCGGCCATAGAGGATGTTCTCGCGGATCGTTGCGTCGAACAGGAACGGCTCCTGCGTGACGACGGCAACCTGGTCCAGGAACGATTGGCGCTGCAGATCACGGAGGTCGACGCCGTCGATCTTGATGGCGCCGGTGTTCGGGTCGTAGAAGCGCAGCAGGAGATCGGCGAGCGTGGTCTTGCCCGCACCAGTCGGCCCGACGATGGCTACGACCTCGCCGCGCTCCGCGCGAAACGAGACGTCACGGAGCACCGGAATTTTGCCGTCATAGGCAAAGGAGACGTGGTCGAACTCGACGGCGACCTGCAGCTCATTTGCGAGGCGCGCATTCGGCCGATCGGCCGGTTCCTCCTTCTCATCCAGGATTTCGAAGAATCGTTCGGCCGACGCGAGGGATTCCATCAGCTCGGGCCAGCCCTTGGAAACATCCCTGAGCGGTGCGTACGTGGTGGCGGCGGCGAGCACGTACGCGCCGAGACCCCCGATCGTGAGGCCCCAGGTCCCGTGCATCGCCAGGTAGCCTCCCACGAAGACCACGGCGAGGGCAGTGCCGCCGTTGATCAGCTCGACCAAAGAGCTCGACAACATGCTCTGCATCACCACCTTCATATTGCGTGCCTGGAATCGTCGCGCGGCCTTCAGGAAGGCTTCGTTCTCGGTCTCCTCCCCTCGAAATGCCTTGATCACCTTGATTCCCGAGATGATGTTCGAGAGCCGCGAGGTGATCTCGGAGAGCTGCTCTTGTCGTCGCCGTGCCTTCTTCCGCACCCGCCCGGCGAAGAACGTCATGATGCCGGCCATCAAGGGCATGGTCACCAGAGACAGCAGTGTCAGCTTCCAGGAGATGAAGAACATCGTTCCGACGCCGCCGAGGATCGCCACTCCGTTTTGCAGGAACGTGGTAAAGATCGTCTTGTTCGCATGCTGGGCCTCGCCGGCGTCGAGCAGCGTCCGCGTCAGCGTCTCACCCGAGTGGACCGAGCGGTGTCGCGAGAGCGGCAGCCGCAGCAGCTTCGCGGCGAGGGCGGTGCGAATGTCGACCATCACATTCCCGAGCACCCGTTTGGTCAGGTAGCCTCGACCGAAGATGGCGATCGGAGCGCTGAGCACGATCCCGACACTCAATACACAAAGCTGCGTGAACAGGGCGAGGTCGGCGTTCGGAATCGCGTCGTCGAGCAGCGGCTTCAGCAGATAGGCCCGACCGTTGCGACCGAGGGTGTACAGGGCGGAGAATGCGAAGGTCAAGGCGATCGTGCCGGCATATGGTCCTACGTAGGACACGGTCCGCAGCAGGAGGGGCCACGTTCGCGGTCGCCCATCGCGCGCGCTCACGGTCGACTTCGTGATGGGGAGCTCGTCCATCGGGTCGCCGTATCCTGTCGGGTCGAATTCCTGCAACGATCTCTCCCAATCCGCCGCTTGCCCATCCCGGCCGCGACGCCCGGGCCGGGAGAGGTCCGAGCCGGCCCCGGTCATCCGAGGCGGGGAGGCACTGCATCGTTCCCCGCGACCCGCGTGCTGTCCGACGCCGAGCCCACTGCATAGCCCCATTTTTCGAGAGCGATCCCGAAACGTCGGCCAATCGCTTCGTTTCCGGCAGCACAACGCGCGCCGACAGAGCTTGCGCTCAATGCATCCAGAACCGCCGGAATGCTCAGACTCGAAACGACGCGGCGCTTATCGGGATTGTCGCGCTTCGCAAGGTAGGGGTTGTCCCGATTCGAGAGCTGTGCGCGCGTCTTGGTGCGGGGAAGACCTTGCACGCGGCGCTCCACCTCGTCGCGCTGCAGACCGCCGAGGTCGGCCAGGATTCGGGCGAAGCGATCCGGCTCCTCGATCATCTGCTCGTAGACGAGAACGTGAACCCGATCTTTTCCCCAGAGCGCTTCGTAGGAAGCGATCGTTCGATCGAAATCGGGATCCGCGTAGAAATCGTCCGGACGATCGAGTCCGCGGCGGATCCAGTCCGCGAAATCCAGCGAGAGCCCCTCGCGCAGCACGAGATCGGCATAGGTGGAGAGCAGCCAGCTTCGCTGCTCGCGAATCGTGAACAGGACGCGCACGCCAGCCTGGCCGAGGCTCTCGTGCAGGCGCTCTGCCGTCGCGGTTCGAAGCTCGCGAAAGCCGCTCTCGCGCAGAACCCGCGTCCCTCCGACTGTCGTCCATCTCGAGCCCGTCATGCCCTCGTGGGAGAGAATGATCGCCCCGGCCTGTCTGCGCGCATCGCGCACGGCGCTGCGCACGCAATCGACGTGGCTCCGGTCGAAGCGACTGCGATCGTCCGACGCGATGTGGCGAAGGGCCTTCTTGACGCTTCGCGGCGGATTGGGCTTGCCCAGATTGCAGACCCCGGGCAGCCCCGCGAAGACGTGCTCCTGGAGCGCCGTCGTGGCCGTCTTCGGGAAGCCCACATGAAGGAGGATGATCGACTCGTTCTCGGGGATCAATTTTCTCCACTCTCCCGCCGCCGGAAAGGCCGATTCTGTCGAACCCATCCCGGGAGGGCAAGCTCACTCTCGGGTCTGTCTGGCGGGCAATCGAGGGGAGGCAGGCCGGCTGACGTCGAGCGACTCACCGGGGTCGGTCGCCCGCCAGCGTGGTGCGGTGCATGACGCGCCGGTGGCCGTCGTAGCCGCCGTCGGCGAAATGCAGCGTGCAGCGGTTGTCCCAGAGGACGATCATGTCCTTCCGCCAGCGATGCCTCAGCACGAATTCGTCCTTCACCATATGGTCGTAGAGGAATTTCAGGAGCGTGAAGTTCTCGGCCGGCGTGAGTCCTTCGATCGCGACGGTGTAGACGGGATTCACGAAGAGCGCTTTGCGGCCGGTCACGGGATGCTTGCGCACGAGCGGGTGGCGCTCGGTTTTCTCGGCTTCCTCGGACACGATGACCTTGATCGTTCGCTTGTCCGCATCCCGGGCGAGCACGCCGCGGGGACCGTAGGCGAAGCTCGCGCTGTGGATCGCGTGGAGGCCGTCGAGCATGTGCTGCATCGTGGGCGACAGCGCGTCATGGGCGCGCACCGTGTCGGCGTAGAGCGTGTCACCGCCGACGGAGGGCACGATCTTCGAGTGCAGGATCGTGCCGGCGGGCGGGCAGGGCTAGAAGCTCCAGTCGGAGTGCCAGGCGGCCCCGAAGTTCTGGACCGTCTCGGCGGCCTCGCGGCGGATCTCGAGGATGTTCGGGTGGCCCGGCATCGGCTCGATGAAGGGATCTTCGCCGAATTCGCCGAGGGCGAGCGTGAATGCTTCGAGCTGCTCGGGCGAGAGGCATTGCCCGGGGAAGACGAGAACCGCGTGGCGGGCCCAGGCGGCGTGGATGGCTTCGGCCTGTTCGGACGTGACGGGCGCGCGCAGATCGAGGCCGCTCACGGTCGCCCCGAATCCATGGGCGAGCGGCTCGACCTCGAGCGTCGGGCTGCTCTCGTGACGTTCGCCCGCCGCACTGCGCGTGCTGGATTTCGGCATGCTTCGAACTCCTTCGGGTGCGAGCCCGCGAGCCGCGGAAGGGATCGCAAAATGGATAGCCCAGGCGACTCGGATTGCGTCCCCGGGCAGCCGGGCGGCCCGGTTGACTTTCGTGACCCGGGGTCGTATCCCTGCCCGGGTCCGCCGGTCCGCTCTCACGCTCAAGGAAGTCCCCCATGCAAGATGTCCGCACAGCGCTCGATCTGCCGCCCTGCTGTCAGGTCGGCTTCGTCTATCCGAAGCTCGAGCCGGCGATCGACCTCTACAAGCCGCTCTTCGGCGACTTCCGGATCGTCGACTTCGGGCTGACCGAAGGCGCGAGCTTTCGAGGCAAGCTGGCGCCCTACCGCCTGCGCCTCGCCGTCGCCTACACGGGTCCCCTCGAAATCGAGCTGATCGAATGGGTGAGCGGCGATACGCCCCACCGCGAGTTCCTCGAGCGCGGTGGCTCCGGGATGCACCATCTCTCCTTCCACGTCCCCGACCTCGACGCCGTCGTTGCCCGTGCAAAGCCGCTCGGCTTCGAGCCGATCTGGTACCACGCGATGAGCGACGAGATCAAATACGCCTATCTCGAGCGGAGCAGCGATCCCGTCTTGATCGAGCTGACGCAACGCCCGTGGTCGGGTGGCAACATCCAGGCGAATTAGTCGGCGCACCCGCACCCCGGAGATCGATCCTTGGTCCTCTTGAGTCTCGACATCGACGGCACCCTCGAAGTGGGTGATCCGCCCGGAACCATTCCGCTCTCCCTCGTCCACCGCGCGCGCGAGCTCGGCTACATCGTGGGCTCCTCTTCCGACCGCGTCGTCAGCGATCAGGAACGTCTCTGGCAGCGCCACGGCGTCGTGATGGATTTCGTGGGCCACAAGCACAGGCTCGACGAAGTGAGGGCGCGCTTTCCCCAGGCGACGCGCTGGATCCACATCGGCGACGGCAACGCCGACGAGGTCTACGCGCTGCGCCATGGCTTCGAGTTCCACTGGGTGCACGAAGTCCCGGCCGAGGGCACGCCCGGCTGGATTTTCTGAACGAGGAGAAGCGAGCGCTTGGATCGAACGCTGCGGGGAAGAGTGGCCATCGTGACGGGGGCGGGTCCCGGGATCGGGCGCGCGACGGCGCTGAAATTCGCCGAAGACGGGGCCAACGTGGTGCTGGCGGCGCGCCGTGCCGAGCCCCTCGAGGCGATGGCGGCGGAGCTCGCGAAGCAGACGGGCCGGCGCATCCTCGCGCTGCCCGCGGATCTCAAGAATCTCGACGATTGCCGTCGGATCGTCGCGCAGACGCTCGCAGCGATGGGCCGCGTCGACGCCCTCGTGAATGTCGCGACCCATCCCCACAAGCGCGCCTCGATCGCCGAGATGGACTGGACGGCCTACGCCGAGTCATTCCAGCTGAATGTCGCCGGCACGATGACGATCTGCGGCGAGGCAGCCCTTCGGATGGCCGAGACCGGCGGCGGCGCGATCATCAACATCGGCACCCTCGCGACGACGGTGCTCCAGGCGAAGATGGCCGAATACAGCTCGACCAAGCTTGCGATGATCGCTGCCTCGAAGACGCTTGCGCGGGAAATGGGGCGGCAGAACGTGCGCGTCAACATCGTGACCCCGGGCTACACGACGGGCGAGCCGCTCGATCGGCTGTTCGAGCAGATGGCGGCCGGCATGAAGATCACGCCCGAGGAGATGAGCCGGCGGCTCGCGAAATCGGCGGTGCTCGAGCGCCACGTCGATCCAGAGGACATCGCCGAAGCCTGTTTGTTCCTGGCCTCCGACCGTGCGCGGAACATCACCGGGACCGAGCTCCACGTGACGGCGGGCCAGTGGATCTGAACCCGCGAGAAGGAAACTGAATGAGCACGCAAGCCCGACTGGTCGAGATCGAGGAGCCCGCGAAGGGCGTCCGACGCATCACACTGAACCGCCCCGAGAAGCGCAACGCCATGAACAACGCGCTGCGAGGCGATCTGCTCGCGGCGCTGCGCGAGGCCGACGGAGACGAGAGCATTCACGTCTCGATCGTCCGCGGTGCCGGGACCTGCTTCTCGTCGGGCTACGACCTGGGCTCGGATCTCGGCAAGGACCAGCCCTACTTCACGCCGCAGGTCGGCATGCAGTGGGCGCGGCATGTCTCCGAGGGCTGGATGTCGATCTGGGATCTCGCGAAGCCGGTGATCGCCCAGGTCCATGGCTATGCGATGGCGGGCGGGCTCGAGCTGGTGGGAGCCTGCGATCTTGCCTACGCGGCCAGCGATGCGCGGCTCTCGCATCCAGTGACGCGCTTTGCACTGCCGGATTTCGACTGGTTCCCGGTCGGGCTCGCTTGGAGACACGCGATGGAGCTGCAGGTCGCGGGGCGCGAATTCAACGGGACGGAGGCGGCGGCGATCGGGCTCGTCAACCAGGCCTTTCCGGCGGCAGAGCTCGAGGCGAAGGTCCTCGAGATCGCAGCGCGGATGGCGGCGGTGCCGATTGCGGTCCTCTCCGTCAACAAGCGGGCGGTCCACACGGCGATGGACGCCCGGGGCGGTCGCGGTGTGATCCGCACGCTCGGAGATCTGCAGGCGGGGCCGCATCTCGGCAAGCTCGCTGCCGGCGAAATCCTTGAGCGCGTCAAGCAGGGCAAGTGAATCCATGCGGACCATCCCGGCGCGCGCGAGCGAAATCGACGCCGCCTGGCTCGAGAATGCGCTTGCGATTCTACATCCCGGCGCCCGCGTCGAATCCGTCGAGATCACTGCCTCGGCCGAGGTCACCAACAACCACGCCTGGCTTCGCGTTCGTTATGCGGAGCCAGCCGGCGCCCCCGAGTCTCTCTTCTGCAAGCTCCTGCCGGAGGAGCCGGCGCGGCGAGCAGCGATCGCACAGACGGGCATGGGACTTCGCGAAGCCCGCTTCTACGATGCGCTGGCGCCGCTTCTCCGCTTCCGCGTCCCACGCGCCCACGCCGTTCGCTTCGACGAGAGCGACGGCGCTTTCGTCCTGCTGCTCGAAGATCTGAAGATCTCCGGCTGCACCGTCTCGACGGGCCCCGAGAGCGTCTCGTCCGACGCCGCGGCCGCAGCCCTCGAGGATCTGGCCGAGCTCCACGTCCGCTTCGAGGACCCCGCGCGTCGTCAGCGCGAAGCGGCCTTCGTCCGGCCCCCCGACCCGCCCTCCGACTACGGCTCGACGCGTCTTGCCTGGGCAATCGCGCATCGCCGCGATTCGATGAGCGATGCCTTCGCCGAGGCGTCGCAGCTCTACATCGACCATCAGCCCGCGCTCCACGCGCTCTGGTCCGCCGGTCCGTCGACCGTGATCCACGGCGACGCTCATATCGGGAATCTCTTTCTCGACCAGGATCGAACGGGCTTCCTCGACTGGGGCATGATCGTCATCTCGACGCCGCTACGCGACGTCAGCTACTTCCTCCAGATGGCGCTCTCGGTCGACGACCGGCGCAGCGACGAGCGGCGCCTGCTGCGCCACTACCTCGACGCCCGCCGCGCACTCGGCGGCTCGCCGCTCGAGCCCGATGCCGCCTTCCTCACGTATCGGATCCAGGCCGC
>JANNQH010000645.1:0-3883 GCA_031400655.1 Deltaproteobacteria bacterium
CTCGACCCGCAGAACCCCGCCGATTGGGGCGATGGCTTCCTGATGGAAGAAGGGCTCACGGTGCTCTGGGTCGGCTGGCAATCGGACGCGCCGGAATTCCCGGGCTCGCTGCGCCTGCGCGTGCCCGTCGCGCGCCAGGCCGACGGCAGCCGGATCCGCGGTCTCTCCCGCTCCGATTGGGTCGTCGATGCGCCCGCGAAAAGTCTCCCGCTCGCCGTCGACGGCCACACGCCGATTCCCGCCGCCGATCCCTCCTCGAACCAGAACGTGCTGACGCGACGGCGCGGCCGCGAGGCCGAGCGCGAAGTCGTCCCGCACAAGCTCTGGCAATTCGACCGCAGCCGCACGGCGATCACCGCCCGGGCGCCCCTCTGGCGAAAATCCGTGTTCGAAGCGGGCTGGATCTACGAGCTCGTCTACGTCGCCGAAGATCCGCCGCTCGTCGGCCTCGGCTTTGCGGCCTTCCGGGACTTCGCCGCCTACGCGCTCCACGACAAGGACTGCCCGTTTCCGGTGAAGCGCAGCGTCGCCGACGGCTCCTCGCAGTCGGGTCGCTTCCTGCGACATCTGCTCTACGAAGGCTTCCACGTCGACGAAGCGGGCAGCTCGGTCTTCGACGGCGTGATCGTGCGCATCGGTGGCGCGGGCCGCGGCGGCTTCAATCACCGCTTCGCCCAGCCGGGCCGCGTCGGAAACCCGTTCGCCAACTTCTTCTATCCCGGCGACGAGTTCCCGTTCGCGAGCCGCAGCAGCGAGAGCGCTGGAAAACGCGCGGGCCTGCTCGACCGGGCGCGGGCGACCGGTGCCCTGCCCCGCCTCTTCCAGATCAACGGCGGCTACGAATACTGGGGTCGCGGCGCGGCGCTGATCCACATGACCAGCGACGGCACGAGCGACGTCGAGCCGCTCGAGAACGAGCGCCTCTACCAGATCGCCGGTGCACCGCATTATTCGCTGCCCTTTCCACCGGCTGCGAGTACCGCGACGGCGCCCGGCCTCTACCGCGGCAGTGCCGTCGATACGTCGGGGATCCAGCGCGCACTGCTCGTCCACATGCTCGAGTGGATCGAGCTCGACGATCCGCCGCCGCCGAGCAACGTCCCGACGATCGCCGCCGGAACGCTGGTCGAGCCGGCAAAGATCGTCTTTCCGCTGACCGAGCTCGTCCGCCCGCGCAGCCCCCACGTCGCCTATCCCCTCGACTTCGGGCCGAACTGGTCGGCGGGCAGCATCGACTTCGAGCCGCCGAAGCCGGTCGCGCCCTACGCGATCCGCGTGCCGGGCACCGATCGATTCGGAAGCGAGGCGACCGGCATCCGGCCGCTCGAGCTGCGCGTTCCGATCGGGACCTACGCGCCCTTCGCGCTGCGCACGGGCGCGCCTTTCGCGACCGACGAGATGGTCAATTACGTGGGATCGTTCGCGCCCCTCGCGCGACGTGACGAGGACCGGCGCCAGGGTGATCGACGGCCGTCCTTCGCGAGCCTCTACCCGACGCTCGAGGCCTACCAGGCACAGGTCAACGCGGGGGTCGCGGATCTGATCGACGAGGGCTTCCTGCTCCCCCGCGACCGGGAGCAGGCCGAGGCGGCCGCCCTCGCGCGCTACCGCTGGATGCAAGGCGAGCCCTGAGCCCGCGCGCGCAGCGAGCCTGTGCCAGTGCTATAGACTGGCCGCGCAAGATCGCCCTGCCCCGCCCGGACAGGACCGTGCAGGAGATTCCGTGCCGCAGGCCGTTCGGCGTCCCGTCATTGTGGGCATCGCCCAGCTCACCCAGAAAATCGACGATCCGCGTCTCGCCCTGTCCCCCATCGAGCTGATGGAGCAGGCAATCCGCGACGCCGCCGAGGATGCCGGTGCGCCGGCGCTCGTGACGTCCCTCGACGCGATCTACGTTCCGAAGGGACTCTGGCGACACGCAAATCCCGGGCGACTGCTCGCCGATCGCCTCGGCTCGCCGAACGCTCGCACTCTGCTCGGCGCGCTCTCGGGCCATATCGTGCAGGTGCTCGTGGACCGCGCCTGTCAGGAGATCGCGGCGGGCCGGGCGGACGTCATCGCGATCGCCGGCGGCGAGAGTGAGAACAGCCGACGCCGCCTCGTGGGCCGCGGACTCGCGATTCATTGGGACGACGCGACCGGCGGCGAACCCGGGGAACGCGTCGGCCGCTTCGAGCATGTCCGGATGCCAGAGGAAGAGCGCGCCGGGGTCGTCAATGCCACCAGCCTCTTCGCGCTCTGTGACACGTCGCTTCGCCACGCGCGCGGCGAATCGCCCTCCGCCCACCGCGACCGCATCGCCCGACTACAGGCGGACATGAGCCAGATCGCCCGCGAACATCCCCACGCCTGGATCCGGGAAGCCCTCGATCCCGACCGGATCCGCGAGTCGGGCCCCGGTAATCGGATGGTGAACTATCCGTACACCAAGCTCATGACCTCGAACATCGCGGTCGATCAGGGCGCGGCGCTGATCCTCTGCTCCGAGAGCGCAGCGACACGCTTTGGTGTTCCGGTCGAAAAGCGCATCCACCTGCGCGCCGCGACCGAGATGGGGTACAGCACCCGCCTCACGGAGCGCGAGCAGCTCCACCACCATCCCGGCCAGGCGCTCGCCGCGACACGCGTGCTCGAGCTCGCGCAGCTCGCTCCCGAAGATCTCGACCACGTCGACGTCTATTCCTGCTTCCCGTTCGCGGTCCAGGCCGGTGCCGCGGCCCTCGGCCGCAGCCTCGACCCGCTGCCGAGCGTGACGGGGGGCATGACCTTCTTCGGCGGCCCGCTCGGGAGCTACGTCCTGCACAGCAAGGCGAGCCTGTTCGAGCGCCTGCGCGCGGAGCCGGGGTCGGTCGGGGTAATCGGTTCGCTCGGCGGCTTTTACGCCCATTTCGGTTACGGCGTCTATTCGACGGAGCCCGGCGACGCGACGCTGCCGATCGTCGAGGACGTGAGCGATGCCTACGCGGCGATGCCGCGGCGCGAGGTCCGCGGCGGTTATGCCGGGCCCGTTCACGTCGAGTCCTATACCGTCGACGTCGGCCACGAGGGACCGCGGAACGTGACCCTCACGACGCTGACGGACGACGGCCTGCGCATCTTCGGCCGCTCGAGCGATCCAGACCTGATGAAGTCCCTGCTCGCCGACGAGGACATCTGCGGACTCCCCGCCAGGGTCGAGGATGGGGTCGTCTACATTTCCTGAGGCGCTCGGTTAGAAGCACAAGTCGCGAACGGCGCGGCACACGGGACGCGAATGGCTCGCCCGTTCTGCGACCGGCATCGCTGTCCGGCGTGATTAGCCCCAACGATCGCTGCGCTGAAACGGGCTCCGGCTGCGCTTTACTTCGCATCCCGTGCACCGCGCCGATCGCTCATATTTACGCTGATCGTTTGGCAGATCGCGTCGGCGGTTCGATCTCGGCGACGACAAGCCCGGACAGATTGAATTGCGATTCGCTTCGGTGCGAGCGGCCGGCGCGGTGCACGGGATGCGAAGTAGAGCGGAGCCGAAGGTCGCCACGAACTGATCGACCGCCGAAGGCGATTCGATCCGATGAGCCGAGCTGTTCGTGACGAGGGCGAGCCATTCGCGTCCCGTGCGCCGCGTCGGTCGCGACATGTGAGAGCGGACCCGTGTCACCCAGCGAATTCGTGGGACAGTGACGGGAACGGCGTTCGCGTGCCGAGCGGGTAGTCGCGGCAGGCGCCGCTCAGGATTTTCGCATAACCCTCGACGGACAATGCCTCGCTCCACTGGACGAAGTTGCGGAAGATGCGGCAGCGTTCCTCGTCGCCTTGCAGGCGCGGATCCTTCTCGGCCCGGGCGAGCACCTTCGCCTGGTCGAGCTGATCGGTGCCGATCTCGATTCCGCCGTCCCGGTCC
>JANNQH010000646.1:0-4648 GCA_031400655.1 Deltaproteobacteria bacterium
GTGCTCGCGACCTGCGAGCAGCGGCCGCAGCTTCGCGACCCAACGGCGATTGCGATCGCCGAGCAGGATGTCGTAGAAGCGATCGAGCTCGGGGAGCTCGTCGACCCCCTCCCGGGCCAGGCGGGCGAGGGTCGCCTCGTCACCGGTCCGCCAGGCCTGCAATAGCTCGGCGATCTCCGCCTTCGCGTCGTCGAGGCGTTCGACGGTATCCCGGAGCATCAGATCCTGGAGCGTGGGCGGGAGGTTGTCGAAGATTCCGAGCTGTTCTTCGAAGGTCTCGAGACCGATCAGGGGCCGCAGGCCCAACGCGCCCAGCACCTGCTGCTCGGTCGCGGCCTTGCCCGACAGCCCGCTCTCCGCGTAGATCGACTCGGAGATCCCGACCGCGATGAACCAGGGCTTCATGCCGTTTCGCCTCGCGCGCGGAAATCCCATCCGCGTGAGGGCTTCGTCCTCTTCGTCGAGGAGCTTCGCCGTCTCGGGCGAGAGGACGGTCGCGAGCGTCGTTCCCGGTGAGAGCAGGACCATGTTGGCCAGCAGGTTGCTCACCGATTCCTCGGTCGCGAGTCGCGGGTCGAGTTCGAGAGCGATCGTGTCGGCGCGGGCGAGGCCGGATTCGATCGCCGGCGAGAGCTTCCAGCCTTCTGGGGGGCCGATATGGATCGTGCCGAGCAGGAGCAGGGTCGCGCCGGATCCGCCGTCGACGCGGTAGTAGGGCGGTGTCTCGAATTGGGACGCGGAGCGAGCGGCGCCGGTGGCGTTCGACGTGCTGGCAGGACCCGGATCGGTCGACTGCGCACAGCCGCCCGCGAGGAGACCGGCGACGACTGTCGGCACGAGGAGCGTCACGAGCCGTGACAGTTGGGATCGAGTCAGTTCGCGCATCGACGCTGGTTCCCCCCGTGCTGCTCTTCTCGCGCTGAGGCCTCAGTCTATCCGCCGGCGACCCGTATCTGCTAGGGATTCCGCATGCGAGCGGTGGTCGTCGATCGGTTCATGGCGCCCGAAGCGCTGCAGGTTTCGCAGCGCGAGCGACCCCGCGCCGGGGCGGGCGAGCTGCGCATCGCGGTGCGCGCGGCGGGCTGCAATTTCTCGGACCTGCTGATGTTGAAGGGCGAGTACCAGGTCAAGCCGCCGTTTCCCTTCGTGCCGGGGAGCGAGGTCGCGGGCGTGGTGCTCGAGCTGGGTGCCGGCGCCGCGGGCTTCGCGGTCGGGGATCGCGTGCTGGCGCGCTGCGGCGTCGGCGGCTTCGCCGAAGAAGTCGTGGCACCGGCCAGGGCCAGCGTGAAGCTGCCCGCTTCGATGTCCTTCGAGGTCGGGGCGGCGCTGTCGACGGTCTACCCCACTTCGTATGCGGCCCTGGTCTGGCGCGCGGCGCTCGCGCGGGGCGAGACGCTGCTCGTCCACGCCGCGGCCGGAGGCGTCGGTCTCGCAGCGGTCCAGATCGGCAGCGCGCTCGGGGCGCGGGTGATCGCGACGGCGGGGGGACCGGCGAAATGCGAGATCGCGCGGCGCGCCGGGGCCGAGGTCGTGATCGACGCCCGCGATCTGGACTTCGTGCCGCGGGTGATGGAGGCGACGGACGGGCGGGGCGCCGACGTGATCTACGACTCGCTAGGCGGCGACACGACCGACCGTTCGCTCAAGTGCATCGCCTGGAATGGGCGCCTGCTCGTGATCGGATTCGCCAGCGGCGAGATTCCGGCGGTGAAGCTCAATCGGGTGCTCTTGAAGAACATCTCGCTCGTGGGCCTTCACTGGAGCGCCTATCCCGAGCGCGAGCCCGCGCGGATCGGCGAGTGCTTCGCGGGGCTCTTCGCGTTGGCCTCGAGCGGCGCGATCGAGCCCCTCGTCTCGGCGCGTCTTGCGCTCGAGCAGGCGGGGGAGGCGCTCGTCGCCCTGGGCGCCCGGGAAACGGTGGGAAAGATCGTGCTCGTTCCCTGAGCGTCGGAGCGCCGGGTGCACGCGGCGAGTGAGGTCTTGAAAATGGCCGGGCCCGGTCGCCCCACGCGACCGAGCCCGGTTCGAGCCTCGGTTCTCGCTTGCTCCTCGCTCTCGATCGAAAGAAAGTCAGCTGCTCGTGATGGCCGCGTCGCCGTGCTCGCCGGTGCGGATGCGGACCGCGTCTTCGACGGGCAGCACGAAGATCTTGCCGTCGCCGATCTTGCCGGTGCGACAGGCTTCCTGAAGCGCCAGCACGACCTTCTCCGCTTCTTCGTCGGGGACCACGATCTCGAGCTTCAGCTTCGGCAGGAAGTCGACCACGTACTCGGCGCCGCGGTAGAGCTCCGTGTGTCCCTTCTGGCGTCCGAAACCTTTGACCTCGCTCACCGTGAGCCCCTGGACGCCCATTTTCGCCAGGCTGTCCTTCGCATCGTCGAGCTTGAACGGTTTGATGATCGCTTCGATTTTCTTCATGTCGGATCTCCCCTGGGCTCCAGCCCGAGTCTTGAGGTCGGGCGGTGGCCCGTCATTCGATCGTTCGGAGCTCGACCCGACTCGCTCTTGCAGAGGCTGGCGCGTCGATCTCCCGCTGCTGACGCCTGGAAAAGCAATGCCCATGCCAAGAGCTCCGCGCCGCGCTTTACCGAGCGCTACGCAAAAACTGAGCTGTATTCAGCGCATTTGCGTACCAAGAACGTCTACGGTGCGCGAAGCACTGCACGCTTCGATGTCAGGGACTGCACAGTGGCTGGGCAGCGATCGGCTCCCCCGGCCTGCGTTTCGGGGGCCGGTCGGAGGGGGCTAGGGGCTGCGGCGGATCCGGAAAAGTCCTTCCTGGACGACCGAGGCGACGAGGCTCCCGTCGCGGTGGAAGAAGTGGCCGGTGGTGAGGCCGCGGCCGCCGGACATGCTGGGACTTTCCTGCGAGTAGAGGAGCCATTCGTCGGCCCGAAAAGGTCGGTGGAACCACATCGCGTGGTCGAGGCTCGCGTTCTCGCTCTCGTCGGACAAGAGCTCGATCGGGTGGGGCCGGGCGGCCGTATCGATGAGCGTCATGTCGGAGGCGTAGGCCATGACGCAGCGGTGCAGCAGCGGGTCGTCGGGGAGGCGTCCCCGCGCGCGGATCCAGATGTTCGAGCGGGGCTCCTGGCTGCCCCCGAAATAATCCATCAGCTCGACGTGGCGGCTCTCGATCGGGCGGTCGCGCTCGACCCAGTCCGCGTATTTCTGGTTGCCGGGTGCGCGGACGGCGATCACCCGGCGCATCGCCACCTGCCAGTCCTCGAGCTCATCGGGCCCCGGCACCGCAGGCATCGCACGCTGGTGCTCGAAGGTCGCTTCCTCGACATGGAAGGAGGCGGAGAGGGCAAAGATTGGACGGCCGTGCTGGATCGCCGTCACGCGCCGGGTCGCGAAGCTCTTCCCATCCCGCGTCCGCTCGACCTGGTAGACGATTGGAACCTGTGGGTCACCCGGCCGCAGGAAGTAGGCGTGGAGCGAATGCACGGCGCGATCGTCGGGGGCGGTTCGCCCAGCGGCGATCAGGGCCTGGCCCGCCACGTGGCCGCCGAAGACGCGCTGGCGCTTCTCGTTCGGCTGGCGGCCGCGAAACAGGTTCTGCTCGATTCGTTCGAGATCGAGGAGCTCGACCAGGGCATCGAAGGCGGAGGGCATGGTTCCTCGCAGCGGGCGCGCGTAGGCTAGACGATCCGGGATGGCATGACCGGGGGCGGCCCGCAGGAGGATCGATGGGGACGAAGGATTCGCGGACGACACCGGCGACGCGCCTGCGGGCGCTGCTCGACGAGCCGAAGCTGCACGTGATGCCGTGCTGCTTCGACGCGCTCTCGGCGCGCCTCGTCGAGCGCGCGGGCTTCCCGCTCACGTTCATGAGCGGCTTTGCGGTCTCCGCGACGCGGCTCGCAGCGCCCGACACCGGGTTGATCTCCTTCGGCGAGATGCTCGACCAGGGGCGATCGATCTGTCAGGCGGTCGGGATCCCGGTGATCGGCGATGCCGACACGGGCTACGGCAATCCCCTGAACGTCCGGCGCACGCTCGAGAGCTATGCGCAGGCGGGCTTCGCCGGGGCGATGATCGAGGATCAGGTCGCGCCGAAGCGCTGCGGGCATACACGCGGCAAGCAGGTCGTCTCGCGGGAGGAAGCCCGGCTCCGGATTCGCGCCGCCGTCGATGCGCGCGAGGCTGGCGCCGAGATCCTCGTCATGGCGCGCACCGACGCGCGGGCCGGCCACGGCATGGACGAGGCGCTCGAACGCTGCCGCGCCTTCGCCGATCTGGGCGCGGACATCCTGTTTCTCGAAGCACCGCAGAGCGAGCGGGAGCTGGTCGCCTTTTGCGAGGCGTTCCCGACGCTTCCGAAGATGGTGAACCTCGTCGAGGATGGGGACACGCCGGACCTGCCCCACGCAGAGCTCGAGGCGATGGGCTTCCGGATCGCGGCCTATCCCCTGACGCTGCTCTCGAGCGGCGTGCGCGCGATGCAGGAGGCGCTCGCCGCCCTGGCCGAGGATCGGCCCGCCCCGCGGCGACTCTCGTTCAGCGAGCTCCAGGCGCTCGTCGGATTCCCGGAATACGACGAGGCCTTGCGGCGCTACGGCGGGCAGTGACCAGCGGGCCTGCGCGCCGGCCCTCAAGTGGCTCGTCTCCGTGGCCGATGGCGAGGACGCGTCCCCCACGCTCG
>JANNQH010000647.1:0-3152 GCA_031400655.1 Deltaproteobacteria bacterium
CCCAGCTCGAGCCCGCTCTTCACCTCGGCATACTGCCAATTGCGCAGTCCCAGCTCGACTGCGCGCTCGACGAGCATCCCCTCCTCCAGCACCAATACCTTCTCGGAACGCAGCAGCGCCGACGTCGGAATCCGCAGGACATCCGCCCGCGTCTCGAGGATTACTTCCGCGTCCGCCGAGGTGCCGGGAAGCAGCGACTCGGCGACCTTCGGATCGTCGATCGAGACCTCGATCTCGAGCGTGCGGTTCTGGGCCTCGGTATCGAGGACGTAGGGCGCCACGCGGGCGACGCGCCCGGGAAAGCTCTGCCCGGGGCGGGAATCGACGCTGACCTTGACGGGCAGTCCGGTCACGATCGCCCCCGCATCGACCTCGTCCATCGGCGCGCTCACGTAGATCGAAGTCGGGTCGATCAGATCGATCACCGCGGGAGATGTCAGGAGCGGCGGCGACGGCGTCACCCACTCGCCGACCTCCACGTTCACCTCCGCCACGACGCCGTCGAAGGGCGCGACGATCACGGTCTTCGAAAGCTCTGATTCCGCTGCCCGCAGATTTGCTCGCGCCTGGGACAGCTCCGCCTTCGCTGCCTCGCACGCGACCCGCGCAGAATCGAAGCTGTACTGCAGCGCGTCGAGGCGATCTTCGGAGGCGACGTTCTGCTCGGCGAGGCGCCGCGTGCGGTCGAGCTCGCGGCGCGAGCGATCGCGGCGCAGACAGGCGTCTTCGAGGCGGGCGGCCGCGACGGGCACACCTTCCTTCGTCTGCTCGAGTCGGGCCCGCAAGCTCTCCTCCCCGAGCCGGATCAGGGGCTCGCCCGCCTTCACCCGCGCGCCTTCGCGGTGGCGAACCTCGACCACGCGGCCCCCGATCTCGGCGGCGATGCGCGAGCGGCGGCGCGCCTCGACGGTGCCGGCCTTGGAGTTCGTGAGCGTCGACTGCACAGTGCCGCGGGCGACTTCCGCGACGCGAACCTCGAGGGGGTCGGGTGCGAAGACCGTCATTCGCAGGATCAGGACCAGAGCGACGAGCGCTCCGAGAACGATGAGGTAGACGGTCTTGCGGGAAAGACCGGACTCGGCAGGCATTCAGGGATTCCCATTTCGACTCCGGAGCGACTCGCGGGCAACGAGGGCGTTGGAGCGGTCGGTGTTGCGTCCACTGGGCGCGCGGGCGTGATTCTATAACATCGCTCGCATGACAACCCGACCCGATTCGGATTTCTCGACACGTTCGTCTCTCCCGCTCAGGCTGTCCGGACGCCTGGCCCTCCTCGCCGCGATGCTGTTCGCGGCCGGGACGCTGTTCGCCGCCGCCTCGCCGGTCCACGCCGAGGGAGAGCGCTGTTACGACTACGACCCGGACAAGAACGTCTACTGGGGCGACCTCCACGTCCACACCGCCTACTCGATGGACGCCTACATGTTCGACACGCGGCTGACACCGCGAGACGCCTATCGCTTCGCCCGCGGCAAGCAGGTCAAGCTCCCGCCGCTCGACAATCAGGGTCGGGGAACCCTCCCCTTTCGCATCGATCGCCCGCTCGACTTTGCCGCCGTGACCGACCATTCCGAGGCGCTCGGCGGCGTCCGGATCTGCACGGATCCGAAGCATCCGTCCTACGCCAGCGAGACCTGCCGGGCCTACCGCCAACCGCTGGCGCGCGCAAACGCCGGCGAGACCGCAAAAGACATCACTGCGCGCATCGCGAGCCTGCGGACCGACAAGCTCTGCGGTGCCGACGGGAAGCTCTGCCGTGAGGCCTTGCAGTCGAGCTGGCAGGACATCCAGGAAGCGGCTGCCAAAGCCGACGACAAAGCGCCCGCCTGCAGCTTCACGACCTTCGTCGCCTACGAGTACACGAACACGCCCCAGCTCACCAAGATCCACCGCAACGTCATCTTCCGGAACGACAAGGTCCCCGCCCTCCCGATCACCGCCGCCGACGAGCCCGAGCCGCTCCGCCTCTGGCAGAGGCTCGAGCAGGAGTGCAAGCAGGGCATTCCCGGCTGCGATGTGCTCGCGATCCCCCACAACCCGAATCTCAGCAACGGCCAGATCTTCACGATCGAGTATCCCGAGGGCTCGACCCTCGCGGACCAGGCCCGCTACGCATCGCTCCGCGCGCGCATGGAGCCCGTCACCGAGATGATGCAGATCAAGGGCGAGTCCGAATGTCGCTCCGGCCTCTGGAAAGTGATGGGAGCCGATGAGGACTGCAATTTCGAGAAATACCGCGCGCTCCACAACGCCCCCGACTGCCAGGACGGAAAGGGCTGGGGGGCACTCCGCGGCCAGGGCTGCGAGTCGCGCCTCGATTTCTCTCGTTATGCGCTGATCGAGGGGCTTCGGGAGGCGGATCGGATCGGCGTGAACCCGTACGCCTTCGGGCAGATCGCGTCGACCGACATTCACACCGGCACCCCCGGCGCAGTCGCCGAATGGCAGTCGGAAGCCTTCGACGGCCGCGTGCCGAGCCCCGGCTACAACCTCGGCGGACTCGCAGCGGTCTGGGCCGAGGAGAACTCGCGGGAGGCGATCTTCGAGGCGCTCCGGCGACGCGAGGTCTACGGAACGAGCGGACCGCGCATGACCGTCCGGCTCTTCGGGGGCTGGGACTACCCCGCGGATCTCTGCACCTCCGGCCGGCTCGTGAAGGCGGGTTATGCGGGGGGCGTGCCGATGGGCGGCGATCTACTGCCGCGCCCGGTCGATGCGGGCGCAACCGGTCCGCGCTTCGTCGTGGCGGCGGTGCGCGACGCCGGGACGCGCGAACATCCCGGCGGCCTCCTCCAGCGCATCCAGATCGTGAAGGGTTGGGCCGACCCGGACGGGACGTTCCACCAACAAGTGGTCGACGTGGCGGGAAGCCGCGCGAACGGCGCTTCCGTCGATCCGGCGACCTGTGAGCCGAAAGGTCCCGGGGACAATCAGCTCTGCGCCGTGTGGACGGATCCCGACTTCGATCCGGCTCGCCGGGCGGTCTACTACGCCCGCGTGTTCGAGAACCCGAGCTGTCGGTTCATGACCCGATCCTGCAGCCAGGCCAAGGGCGAGGCGCGTCCAGCGAGCTGCGACGACTCGAATTTTCCCAAGACGATCCAGGAACGCGGCTGGACCTCCCCGATCTGGTACACGCCCCCGCCGAAATA
>JANNQH010000648.1:0-1841 GCA_031400655.1 Deltaproteobacteria bacterium
GGTACTCCCGCAGGATCGCCAAGCGGGTGAACACGAGGGTTCGCTCCAGCAGCGCCGGCGGAAACTTGTCGAGGTGGTACTCCTCCCGGCTCTGGGGGATCGCGGCGATCTGGTCCGCCTTCGTCACGCGGATGCAGCCGACCACCTGGTCTTTGCGGGTGTCCTTCAGCGCGTAGATCTCGTAGGGAACGTCGACATCGACGAAAGCCGCCGACTCGAGGGCGCTCCGCCCGTGCACCCGCTTCAGCTCGACGCGGCGCACCTCGTCCAGGACCTGCAGGACGGCGGCCCGCGTCGTCTCGTCGCGTACGGGGAAGGCCTCGTAGCGGCCGGTGAGGTAGTCCAGGTGTTTAGCAACGGTCGTCAGCCAGCTCATACCCTGCTACTCCGTCAAAATGAGGTGCGCACCGCGACTGATTCATTCCCTGCGAAGCCGAATGGCTTCTACAGCATGAATCCCGACGAGCGGCGGTGGAGCTCGAAATGCCAGCGGCTGATGCGGTTCGACGTCGTCGGATCGGACGGCTCGAGCACCACCTCGTTGGCGGCCTCGCCGTCCTGCTCCTGGAGCCGCCCGAAGCGGATGACCTCGTGGGACGGCAGCTTCTGTTCCCGGCCGCCATCGAGCAGCACGATCTCGGTCAACAAAAGGGTGTTGGCGAGCTCGTCGTGGTCCACCGCTCATCGACTCTAGCGGGCCGTGCTCCGCGCGCACGCGCGTTCGGTAAGCTCGCGCTCGCGCCCTGTGGCCACCTCGAATCCGAAACCCTCCTCTCTGCATGCACTGGGAACCGCTTGGACGAGCCCCGCGCGACGAAGGCACCGATCGGCGGGCTCACCGCCGCGCGCATCTACCTGCGCCTTCTGCAGCATCCGCTCGCTTCCTTCGACGAGATCGCGGCGCGCTACGGCAAGATCTGCGTCGTTCCCGTGCCCTTCCGGCCCCGTGCACGCCGAGTCGTCTTCGTCTTCGGCCGCGACGCCAATCGCGCCGTCCTCTGCGATCCCGAGACCTATCGCACGACGGGTCAGGGCCTCTCGGGCCCCCGCGGCTCCGCCCTCCGCCGGATCCGCAATGGTCTCACGCGGAGCCGCGGCGACAAGCACCGAAGCCTGCGGGCCCTGCTCATCCCCAAGCTCCAGCGCCGAGCCCTGGAAGCGATGGCCCCGCGCATCGCCGCGATCCTCGACGAGCAGCTCGCGGCCTGGCGGCCGGGACAGACGATCGACCTCGCCCGGGAAGCGCGGGCACTGTCGCTCCGGATTTCGAGCGAGCTGTTGTTCGGGATCGGCGATCGCGTCCAGGCCGCGACGCTCGGCGCGCTGCTCGGCGAGTTCATGCACCGGAGCTACCGGCTCGACGTGCTCGCGACGCGCTGGCTGGGCTCCATGCCCGGGACGCCGTATGCGGCGCTCGAACGCCACGCGCAGAAGCTCGACGCCGTGGCGCGGCGGCTGATCGACGATCGACGTGGATCGCGGGGCGACGATCTGCTCTCCGCGCTGATCCAGGCGAAGGAAGAGGGCGTTGCCGGGCTCACCGAAGACGACCTCGTCGGCCAGCTGACGCTGTTATTCGGGGCGAGCTACGAGACGACGGCGCAGGCCCTGCTCTTCACGCTCGCGCTGCTTGCCCAGTCGCCACGAGAGGCAGTGTTGCTCCGGGAGGAGCTCGCGAGGCAAGCGCGGCCGGAGCGGCTCGCGAACGCCGTCCGGGAATCCCTGCGCCTGCTTCCGCCCGTCCCGTACACGATTCGCATCGCGCGGCGCGACACGACACTCGAGGGCACGCCCATCCGCCGGAGCGACCGGATCCTGGTGAGTCACTATCACGCCCACCG
>JANNQH010000649.1:0-18835 GCA_031400655.1 Deltaproteobacteria bacterium
GCGACGGAGCGCGCGTCGGCCGCGTCCATGCCCAGGTGAACCCCGTCGGCACCGGCTGCCAGCGCGATGTCGCTGCGTTTGTTGACGATGACGCGCGGTCCGGGCGCGCTCTTCCGGGCCGCGTCCCGCGCCGCGACCAGGGCGCACGCGATGGCGAAGAGCTCCTGCGACCCGAGCGAACGGTCCCGCAGCTGGATCCAGTCGACGCCGGCGGCGAACAGCGCCGCAGCCGTCTCGCGCGCCGCGCGCGGCGTACGAGAGAGCGCCGCGCCGTCGAGCACGGCGCACAGGATCGGCCGCGCGCTAGAAGCTCGCCGTGCCATCCAGGGGACTCGACGCCGACGCATAGAGGCGTTTCGGCATGCGACCCGCTTCGTAGGCGAGGCGGCCCGCTTCGACGGCCTTGCGCATCGCGACAGCCATCTTCCGCGGGTCCTTCGCCTGGGCGATCGCCGTGTTCATGAGAATCGCCGTCGCACCGAGCTCCATCGCGATTGCGGCATCGCTCGCGGTGCCGACTCCGGCGTCCACGATCACCGGCACCTCGACCGTCTCGAGGATGATGCGCAGGTTGGCTGGATTGCGGATGCCCAGGCCCGAGCCGATCGGCGCGGCGAGCGGCATGACGCAGGGGCAGCCCATCGCGGCGAGGCGCTGGCAGGCGACCGGGTCGTCGGTGATGTAGGGGAGCACGGTGAAGCCGTCTGCGATCAGGCGCTTCGCCGCCTCGAGTGTCGCCGGCACGTCGGGGAAGAGTGTTCGCTCGTCACCGATCACCTCGAGCTTCACGAGGTCGGTGCCGAGCAGCTCGCGGCCGAGCTGGGCGGTCGTGACGGCGTCGTCGGCGGTGTAGCAGCCGGCCGTGTTGGGCAGGATCGTGAAGCGCTCGGGCCGGATCACGTCCAGCAGCCTCGGACCCTTCGCGGCGTCGAAGTTCACCCGCCGCAGCGCCACCGTGATCATCTCGGCCCCAGACGCCTCGGCGCAGGCGAGGTTCTCCTCGAAGCTCGCGTACTTGCCCGTCCCGATGATGAGCCGCGAGCGGAATTCGTGGCGCCCGATCCGGAAGGCGGGTGCATCGCTCGCGGTCGCGCTCTTCGTCTGTTCCGTCATGCCTAACCTCCTCCGACCGCCTCGAGGATCTCGACCCGGTCTCCGGCGTGGACGAGCGCCTCGGGATGGCGCGAGCGCGGGATCACGCTGCGGTTGACCGAGACGGCGACGCGTTTGCCCGCCATCTCGAGCTGGGCGAGCAGGGCCGTTACCGTGCAGGGCAACGCAAGCGACTGCGCCACACCGTTCACGAGCAGCGGTACCTGGGCCGCCGCCCGCCCGAGCTCGCTCTCCGTCATGGGGTCCCGATCCTCGCCGCGGGTTGCGCCGGTGCGCACGAACATACCCGACGCTCCGGGACACCGCCGCGGATTCGGCTCTCCTCTTCGATAGGTAGTGATTCGGGAGTCATTCGGTAGCCTTGGCGCGCCGCAGTGGCTGCTGCGCCTGCGATGCGAGGAGAGCATGATGCGCGAAGGCGTGGAGGAGCGACCCGCCTGGGCCTGGATCGACCTTGCGGCCCTTCGCCACAACGCGCGCCGGGCGATCGAGTGCGCCGCCGGACGCAGCGTGATCGGCGTCGTCAAGGCGGATGCCTATGGACACGGTGCGGAGCAGGTCGCCCGCACGCTGCTGCAGGAGGGTGTCGGCCGGCTCGCCGTCGTGAGCGTGGTGGAGGGGGCCGGGCTCCGCCGGGCGGGCATCGTGGCCCCGATCCTCCTGATGGGCGGACTCGACGAGGTGTCGGCGGCCGAGCGCGCCGTGAAGTGGGGCCTGACGCCGGTCCTGCACGGTCAGCGCGGCTTCGAGCTCGCCCGGCGTTTCGGCAGCAAGGACTCGCCGCTCTCGGTCGAGGTCGAGATCGATACCGGCATGCGCAGGATGGGCATCGCCCGGGAGTCGGCGGCGGCCTTCCTCACGAAGCTGCGGGCGACCCCGCAGCTCGCGCTGACCGGTCTCTTTAGCCATCTCGCCTGCGCGGATGCCCTCGATCCCGGGGCGTCGCGCGAGCAGTGGGCGCTGCTCGAGAGCGTGGTCGAGGAGCACGTGGCCCGGGGCGGTGTGCGGCCGAGCGTCCACATGGCCAACTCGGGGGGGCTGCTGCGGCTTGCCGAGCTCGAAGGGGCGGTCGCCGGAGCGGGGATCGGACACGGCCTCTTGACCCAGGCGGTCCGTCCGGGCCTCATGCTCTACGGGGTCTCGCCCTACATCGGGTCCGGGGCGGTGGTGGGCCGCAGTGCCGAAGCCCTCGACCTCGAGCCGGTCATGACGCTGGCGGCCCGGGTCGTGGCGACCCGCCGCGTCGCGAAGGGCGAGGCGGTCGGTTACGGCGGGACCTGGCGGGCGTCGCGGGCGACGACCGTGGCGACCCTGCCGCTCGGCTATGCGGACGGGATCCCGCGTTCCGCCCCGACGGGGGGCGCAAAGGTCTTCCTGGCGGGGGCGCTCCGGCCGATCGTCGGCCGGGCCTCGATGGACTACATCGGAGTCGAGGTCGCCGACGACAGCGTCGAGGTCGGCGACGTCGCGACGGTGTTCGGTCGCACACCCGAGGGCCTGCGGATTCCGGTCGAGGATTTTGCGAGCGCGGCCGGGACCCTCGGTTACGAAATCCTGGTCGGGATCGGCGCCCGTGTCCCCCGGCGCTACGGCGAGGGGGCACCGCCCGCGGAGCCCGAATTCTACGATCGCGCGGTTTGACGACGCGGCGCCGCGCGGGTACAAGAGGCCGGGCGAGTCGTTCGCTGCGAGAGCGGCTCGGACCGCGGACCCGCAGCAGGAGAGACCCGTGGCCTCACAGGAGAAATCACAGGATAAAGAGCCCGCCCGAATCGTGGCGGACCCGTCGTATGATGCAGCGCGAGGCGTGCGCAAGCTGGTGCGCGCGCTGCTTTCGGTGTCGGACAAGACGGGGCTCGTCGAGTTTGCGAAGGAGCTCCGCGGCCTGTCGATCGAGCTGATCGCTTCGGGCGGCACCGCGACGGCGCTGCGTGATGCGGGCCTCCCGGTGCTCGACGTGGCGGAGCTGACGGCGAGCCCGGAGATGCTGGGCGGCCGCGTCAAGACGCTCCATCCGAAGATCCACGGCGGCATCCTCGCGCGTCGCAATCTCGAGGTCGATCGCGCCGATCTCGCCGGGCATGCGATCGGCGAGATCGACCTCGTCGTCTGCAACCTCTATCCGTTCGAGGCGACCGTCTCGCGGCCCGGCGTGACCCGCGCGCAGGCGATCGAGAACATCGACATCGGTGGCCCTTCGATGATTCGCTCGGCGGCGAAGAACCACGCCTTCGTCGCGGTCGCGTGCGATCCCTCAGACTACTTATCGCTCGCAAGCGAGCTTCGGACCCTGGGCGGACTTTCGGATGGGACGAGGCGGAGGCTTGCATTGAAGGCGTTCGGCCATACCGCCGCCTACGACGCTGCGATCTTCAACTGGCTCACGGACAATGATCCCGAGATCCCGGCGCCGACCTTTCCCGACCGACTCTTTATCTCGCTCGAGAAAGCCGAATCGCTTCGCTACGGCGAGAACCCCCACCAGCAGGCCGCTCTCTACGGCCGCTTTTCCGAGATTGCCGAGCTGCTCCACGGCAAGGAGCTCTCCTACAACAACCTGATCGACGCCCAGGCGGCGCTGGCGCTGATCGTCGATTTCATGCCGCCGGGACAGGGCGTTGGAGAGTCCTCGGCGGCCAGCGATGTGGCGGGCCCGTCGGCGAGCCCCGCGATCGTGGCGATCCTGAAGCACAACACCCCCTGCGGCGTGGGAGCCGGCGCGACGCCGCTCGAGGCCTATCAGCGCGCCTTCGAGACCGATCCCGAATCGCCCTTCGGCGGCATCATCGTCTCGAGCCGCCCCTTCGATCTCGCGCTTGCCGCAAAAGTCGACGAGATCTTCAGCGAGGTGCTGATCGCCCCGGGCTTCAGCGACGACGCGCTGGCGCTGCTCAAGAAGAAGAAGAATCGCAGGCTCCTGCGCTTCGACCGCGCCAAGATCGACGCCGGACAGCTCGAGCTGCGCCGGGTGTACGGCGGCCTGCTGGTCCAGCAGGCCGATCCGGCGCCCGACGAGGTCGAGACTGCCAGGCTGGCGACGAAGCAGGAGCCGAGCGAATCCCAGCGCCGCGCGCTCGAGTTTGCCTGGCGAGTCGTGAAGCACGTCAAGAGCAACGCCATCGTATTCGCCGCCGAGAATCGCACGCTCGCGATCGGGGGCGGCGCGACCTCCCGGGTCGACGCGGTCCACGCCGCGGCGGCGAAGGCGGCGCGGGTCGGGATCTCGCTCACGGGGTCGGTGCTCGCGAGCGATGCGTTCTTTCCGTTCGCGGACGGACTCGAGACGGCGGTCACGGCGGGTGCGGTCGCGATCGTGCAGCCGGGCGGCTCGGCCCGCGACGAAGAAGTGATCGCGGCGGCCGATCGGCTCGGCATCCCGATGCTCCTCACCGGCACGCGGCATTTCCGTCACTGACCTCCGCTGAAGAGGGGGAATCGAAGCTTGAAGGTCCTCGTCATCGGCAGCGGTGGGCGTGAGCATGCGCTGGTGTGGAAGCTCGCCCAGAGTGACCAGCTCGGGCGCCTGCATGCCGCACCGGGCAGTGCGGCGATGGAAGGCCTCGCCGTCTGCCATTTCGAGACGAAGGCGAACGATCTGGCGGGGATCGTCGCCCTCGCGCGTCGCGAGGCGATCGACCTCGTCGTCGTCGGTCCCGAGGATCCGCTGACGGCGGGACTCGCCGACCGTCTGCGCGAGGTCGGCATCGCGACCTTCGGTCCCTCCGCCCACGCCGCCCAGCTCGAGGGCAGCAAGGCCTTCGCCAAGGCCTTCATGGAACGCCATGCGATTCCGACTGCGGGCTACGCCGTCTTCGACGATCCTGCCGCGGCCCACGCCCACGTCGACACCGTCGCCGGCCCCTGCGTCGTGAAGGCGGATGGCCTCGCGGCGGGGAAGGGCGTCGCGATGTGTCCGACCGCGCCCGACGCCCACACGGCGATCGACGAGATGATGTCGGCCCGCCGCTTCGGGGATGCGGGGCGGCGCGTCGTGATCGAGGAATGGCTGCAGGGCGAAGAGGCCTCCTACTTCGCGATCTCCGATGGGACGCGCATCGTGATGCTCGCTGCCGCCCAGGACCACAAACGCGCGAACGACGGCGACGAGGGCGAGAACACGGGCGGCATGGGCGCTTATTCCCCGGCCCCGGTCGTGACGGAAGCGGTCGAGAAGAAGATCCTCGAGCGGATCGTGCATCCGACGATTCGCGGCATGGCGCGCGAGGGCCATCCCTATCAGGGCGTGTTATTCGCGGGTCTGATGATCGACGGCGGCGGCGATCCGTATGTGATCGAATTCAACGTGCGCTTCGGCGACCCGGAGACCCAGTCGCTGATGCTCCGAATGGAGAGCGATCTGCTGCCTGTGCTCGCGGCGGCGGCGCGCGGTGCGCTTTCGGAGGGGACCGCGATCGAATGGCGCGAGGCCGCCGTTTGCGTCGTGCTCGCTTCTGCTGGCTATCCGCGCGAGTACGCGACGGGCAAGCGGATCGACGGGCTCGCTGGTCTGGAACGGAAGGGGCAGGGCGCGCACGACTTGCGGGCGGCCTCCCTCGTCGTCTTTCACGCCGGCACGCGGCGGGCCGCCGACGGCCAGGGTTTCGAGACCGCGGGCGGGCGCGTTCTCGGGGTCACGGCGCGAGGGGATTCGGTGGCCGAGGCCTGCGCGCGCGCCTATCAGGCGGTCGCTCGGATCCGCTTCGAGGGCATGCACTACCGGCGCGACATCGCCGCCCGCGCGCTGCGGCGTTAGGGCTCGCGCGCGTGGACCGCTCTTCACTTCATTCTTCGCCTGCTTCCCCCTCCGCTGAACTCGACCCGAGCTGGCTCGATCCGGCGGTGGCGCAGCTCGCCGCCGACGGCGTGATCGCGTACCCGACCGAGACCGTCTGGGGCCTCGGAGCCTGTGCTGATCGCGCGCAGGCGATCGACCGGCTCTTTGCCTGGAAGGGTCGCGCACACCACCAGCCTCTCGCGGTGCTCGTCGCCTCTCCCGCGGCAGCGACGGCCCTCGGCTGCGAGCTCGACGCGCGCGCGCACCGCCTGGCGGAGCAGTTCTGGCCCGGGCCGCTGATGTTGATCGTTCCGTGCCGCGGACGGTTTGCGCCCGGCGTCGCCCGCGAGGACGGCGCCCTCGGCCTACGCTGCAGCCCGCATCCCGTCGCCCAGGCACTGACTCTTCGACTCGCGCGAGAGGGTCTCGGCCCGCTGACCTCGACGAGCCTCAATCGGAGCGGTGACCCGCCCGCTCGCCGTCTCGAAGAAGCGATCCGGGAAGTCGGGAGCGCCTCTTCGCGACGGCAAGCCGGTGCTTCGATCGACCCCGCGAAGCCCCTGCTCGTTGCGCCTTCGGGTTACGATGCCGGCGGCGGCGTCCCGAGCACCGTCGTCGATTGCACGAAGCCCGTGCCGGAGATCCTGCGCGAAGGCGCGATCGGGCGGGCCGAGCTGGTGCGGGTGTGGTCCGCATGAGCCCGCATGAATTGCCGCAGCGCCCCCGCTTCACTCTCGCCGTCAGGATCGAGGAGATGTCCCTTCGATGACCGTTGC
Organism: Deltaproteobacteria bacterium; assembly: GCA_031400655.1. Lineage (GTDB taxonomy): Bacteria > Myxococcota_A > UBA9160 > UBA9160 > UBA4427 > UBA4427. Next base: position 6,664 of record JANNQH010000649.1, read on the forward strand.
CCGCCCGTTTCGAGCCGTCCGCTACGACACCCGGCGCGTCGATCTCTCCGCCGTGATCGTGCCGCCCTACGACGTGATCGCCGCGGACGAGCGCGCCGGTTTCTTCGACCGCGATCCCCACAACTCGATCCGCTTCGAGCTGACACGCGACGTCGCCGACGAGGCCGCCGCCGACTACGCCTGGGTCCGGGGCACCTTCGACGCCTGGCGCGCCGAGGGCGTGCTCGTCCAGGACCCCGAGCCCGGCTACTACGTGATGGGTCAGCGTTATGTGGCGCCGTCGGGCGAAAGTCTCGAGCGGATCGGCTTCTTCGCGGAGCTCGCTCTCGAGGAATACGACGCGCGAGTGGTGCGTCCCCACGAGCGGACGCTCGCCGGGCCCAAAGCGGACCGCTTGAAGCAGCTGCGCGCCGCCGAGGCGAATCTCTCGAGCGTGTTCCTGCTCTACGAGGATCCGGAGCACGAGCTCGGGAGCGAGCTCGCGCGCGCCCTCGACGAGTCCGTTGTCGGCCGCGCGCGCGACGGCGCAGGCGTCGAATACCGTCTCGCGCGCGTGACGGCCGAGCGCTCGATCGAGCGGATCCAGCGTTTTCTCGCCGCGCGGCCGAGCGTCATCGCCGACGGCCATCACCGCTACGAAACCGCCCTCGAATACCGTCGCGAGATGCGTGCGCGGCAGGCTGATCGCAAAGACGCCCCGTGGCAGTCGACGCTCGCCTACTTCGCGAACGCCTACGCCCGGGGCAGCCTCCTGCTGCCGATCCATCGCGTGATCACATCGCTGCCCGCCCCGAGCGAAGACGAGTGGCGCAAGCGTCTGCCGGATTGGCAGGTGACCCGGCTGCCCCGCACTTCGCTCGAGCGGATCGACGCTTTTCTCGCCGAGCATCTGGCCCCGCTCGCTGATCGCCCCGCCTTCGTGGCGGAGCCGGCGGTTGGCGATCCGCTCGTGATCCAGCGCGCCGAGGCCCTCGGCGAGTCGCTGATGGTGCGCGTTCTCGAAGACGAGATTCTCGGAAGCGTCTTCGGTCTCGATTCGCGGGCGATCCGCGATGGGGCGGTGCACTTCCCGAAGAGTGCGAAACGGGCGGCGCAAGAAGTTCGGGATGGTCAGGGGACCGTCGCGCTCTACCTGAATCCGACGACGCCCGAGGCGGTCTTCCGTGCGACAGCCGACGGTGACGTGATGCCGCAGAAATCGACCTTTTTCTACCCGAAGGTTCCGACCGGCATGGTGTTCCGCGATCACCGCGCCGCGGGCGTCGACGGGGACCGGGGATGAGCTCGCGCCCGCGCCCGCCCCGGCGCAAAGGCCGGCCGACCGCCCTCGGCGACGTGGTCGACCAGGTGCTCGGGGATCTCGGTCTCGACTCGGTCTCCAAGGCGCATCGGATCGGCCAGATCTGGCCGGCCGCGGTGGGCGAGCAGATCGCGGCCCACTGCCGGCCGGTGGGCATCCGGGGCGAAGTCCTCGAGCTTGCCGTCGACAGCCCCGTCTGGTCACAGCAGCTCCAGATGCGCAAGCCCGAGATCCTCGCGGCCCTGGCGCGGGAGCTCGGCGCCGACGCGCCGCGCGAGCTTCGTTTCCAGGTCGGCTATGGTCGGCGCCGCTAGCGTCGTCCATCGCACTTCGACGGCGGGGGAATCCGATGCAATCCGAACGCTCGAAGCAGGACTCCCAGCAGGAGCAGGGGCGGGACACGGGGACTTCCGGTGAGCGGACCGGCGGGCGACGGTGTGATCTGTGCGGCAACGAGGTGGTTTCGGTGCGCCGTGTGGCTCTCGACCGGGAGTACGACCGGCTCCAGCTGGCCCACAAGGAGCTCTACTCCTGCGAGCCCTGTTTCGAGTCCAAGGAGCAACGGCGCCTGGGGCTCAACCGGCGCTGAAGGGGCCTTCCCGGTCAGCGGCGTCGGCGGTTGACCCCGGCCGGCGCTTTTCCTAATGTGCGCCCCTGCTTGATCGAGGCCTCGCCGCCGGGTGGGGCCTTGTCTGACGAGTTCGCGGCCGATGGCGTCGTGAGAGGAAATGAACGCGATGGTGAAGATCCGGATGATGCGCATCGGCTCGAACAACAATCCTTTCTATCGCGTGATCGCGATCGACGAGCGAAAGCCGCGAAACGGACGCCCCCTCGAATTCCTCGGGACCTATGATCCGACGGTGACGCCGCCCGCGCTGAAGCTCGACCTCGAGGGCATCGACCGCTGGGTCGCGAAGGGCGCCCAGTTCTCCTCGACCGTCGGCAGCCTCGTGCGCCAGCTGCGCCGTACTTCCCTCGCCGCCGGCCCCGCCGGAGCCGCCGTCAATGGCTGAGCGTGGCAAAGACTCGGCCGAGCTGGTTTCCTACCTCGCGAAGGCTCTCGTGTCCGAGCCCAACGAAGTCGAGGCGATCATCGAAGAGGACGGCGATCTGATCGAGCTCGAGACCGCGGACGATGATCGCGGTCGTGTGATCGGGCGCCAGGGGCGAGTCGCGAAGGCCCTTCGCGCGATCCTGAATGCGACCGCCGACGGCGCGGGCTCGCGGCTCGACATCGTAGACTGACTCTCGAACGAGAGGTCGAACGAGAGGTCGACTGAGAAGTCGACTGACCGCTGCTCGCCTGGCTTCGCGGAGCCCGCTTCGACTGCGTGGTCGTGCATGACTTCTCCCTCCCGAATCGTGATTGGTGAGATCGTCGGGGCCCATGGCCTGCGCGGTGAGGTGCGCGTGCGGATCACGGGTGATTCGGCGGACCATCTACTCGAGGCCGAAACGCTCTGGCTCGGGCGCGGGACGGATGACGCGACGGCTCGACGTGTCGACGTCCTCGGTGGAGGGCAAGGCCGGAGCGGCGAGCTGCGGCTGCGGCTCGAGGGCGTCGGGGATCGGGACGCCGCGGAGACGCTGAAGGGGCTGCGGATCATGACCGAGACTAGCGCCCTTCCGAAGCTTCCGAGCGGCGAGTTCTACTGGCACGAGCTGGTCGGCTGCCGCGTCGAATCGGAGACGGGCTTCGTGGCGGGCCACGTGAAGGAGATCTGGGCCACCGGAGCTCACGACGTCCTCGTCGTCCTCGACGAGCTCGGCGTGCGGCGCCTCGTTCCGACGGCGGCGGCGCTGATGAAGTCCGTCGATCTCGAAGCACGCCGGATCGTGGTCGCCGATCTGCCTGGCCTGCTCGACCCGGTCGCCTGAGGTCGCGCCCATGCTCCAGATCGACGTCCTCACGATCTTTCCCGAGCTCTTCGGGCCGTTCTTCGAGACGGCCTTCGTTCAGCATGCCCGTCGCCAGGGCGTCTTGTCGGTCGCGGCCCACGACCTGCGGAACTGGACCACCGATCGGCACCGCTCCGTCGACGACTCGCCCTATGGCGGCGGGGCCGGCATGCTGATGACGCCCGAGCCGCTGGTGACCGCGATCGAGGCCCTGGCCGGACCGAAGGGACCTGCCAGGCAGGCCCGGGTCGTCTACCTCTCGCCGCAGGGCGCGCTGCTCGACCAGGCCCGGCTCGAGGATCTTGCCCGGGAGACGGCGCTGCTCTTCGTGTGCGGACGCTACGAGGGGGTCGACGAGCGGGTGCTCGAGCTGGCGGTCGACCTCGAGCTCTCGGTCGGGGACTACGTCCTGTCCGGGGGTGAGGTGCCGGCGATGGTCGTGATCGAGGGCCTGGTCCGGCTGTTGCCCGGGGTGCTCGGAAATCCGGATTCGATCGAAACGGAATCGTTTCGGGGGGGCGCCCTTCTCGAGGGTCCACACTATACTCGGCCGCCGATCTTCCGAGGCCTATCGGTGCCAGAGGTGCTGCGGTCGGGCGATCATGCCGCGATCGCCGCTTGGCGCAAACGACAGAGCCTATCCCGGACGCTCGCGAGACGGCCCGATCTGATCGAAGGGGCGGCGCGAGCGGACGGATTGGAAGCGAAGGAAAGACCGGAGTCACGACCGGAATAGGACCGGAACGCGACCGGAACAGATCCGGATCCAGATCAGAATCGAACGAGGGCGGCGGAACGAGAAATCCGCTCGGAATAGACCGCGATCGATCGATCGGGATGCGCTCTGGACCTTGAAATCGGACCTTGAAATCGGAACTTGAATTCAGACTTTGAATAGAGCGTCACGGGAGAGTGCGATGCGGACCCTGGATTTCGTCGAAAAAGAGAACCTGCGCCGGGACCTGCCGCCCTTCAAGGTCGGCGACACGGTCGTCGTCCACGTCAAGGTGCGCGAAGGCGACAAGGAGCGCATCCAGGTCTTCCAGGGCCTCGTGACGCGACGTCGCGGCAATGGCGCGGGGGAGACCTTCACCGTCCGCAAGGTCTCGAGCGGTGTCGGTGTCGAGCGCATCTTCCCGGTCCAGTCGCCGCTGGTAACAAAGCTCGAGATCAAGGCGCGCGGCTTCGTGCGCCGCTCACGTCTGTACTACCTGCGCGATCTCTCGGGCAAGAAAGCACGCCTGCACAGCAAGGTCCGCGATCTCTCGGGCCTGATCTCCGACGAAGAGGGCGAGGCGATCGCGAACGCGAGTGGTCTCGACGAAGCGGCTCCGATCGCAGAGGAGACCGCCGTGGAGGCCCATGCCGGATCGGCCGCCGAGGACGGCGAGCTGAAGGGCAAGGCGCGCAAGAAGGCGAAGGCCGACGAAAAGGCCAAGCGCATGGTCGTGCTCGAGGCCGAGGCCAAGACGCGCGCCGAAAAGAAGGCGCGCGAGGCGGAGGCGGCTGAAAAGGCCGCCGCTCACGCCGCTGAAAAGGCCGCCGAGACGCCCAGCGAATAGCGTCTCCCTGTCCGTCGTTCGTCAGAACGCCGACTGCCAGTGCTCGATCGACCAGCGCGCCGCTTCCGGCGCGCTGGCTTCGTTTCGGGGGCTCACTTCGGCCTTGGGCCCGCCGTTCGCGCGACCTTCGTGGCGATCGAGAAGGACGCAGGTCACGACGTCGAATCGGTGTCGCAGGGCGCCGCGCGCTTCCGGCGGATGGCTAGCGAGCCAGGCGTGGGCGCCGTGGCGGAGCCTTCGCTGCTTGCGGGGATCGACGGCTTCTGCGGCCTGGCCGTGGCCTGCGCCGCGCCGGCTCTTGACCTCGACGAACACCAGCGACACACCGCAGCGCGCGATCAGATCGAGCTCGACGCGATCGGCGCGGACGTTGCGTGCGACGATGCGATAACCTCGCGCCGCGAGATAGCGGGCGGCCGCGTCCTCGCCGAGTCGCCCGAGCGAGGCCCGGTCATCGCGGTGATTGCCGTCATCGCCGTCATCGCCGTCATCGTCAGAGGGGCGGTGCTGCGGTCGGGTCAAGAATCGAGTGCCTCGTCCGCGTCCGGGTCGATTCGCGGGTGCGCCAGGGGTCGGACGACCAGGATAGGGATGGGCACGCTCCACATCGTCGCGACACCGATTGGTAACCTCGAAGACGTGACCTTGCGGGCACTGCGGGTGCTCAGGGAAGCAGATTGGGTGCTCGCCGAAGACACGCGCAGGACCCGCATCCTGCTCGATCACTTCGAGATCCAGAAAACCCCCACCTCGCTCCACGCCCACAACGAAGCTGCCCGCATCGATCAGGTCCTCGCCGCGCTCACGGAGGGTCGCTCCGTCGCGCTGGTGTCGGATGCGGGGACGCCGCTCGTGTCGGATCCGGGCGCCCGGCTCGTCGCGGCGATCGCCGCCGCCGGCCACCGGGTCGAGGCCGTGCCGGGGGCATCGGCGCTGCTCTCCGCGTTATGCGTGGCGGGGCTCGATACCGGCCAGGTCCTGTTTCTCGGATTCCTCCCTCGCAAGCAAGGTGAGCAGACTCGCCTGCTCGAACGCCAGCGCGGGCGGGAGGAGACGATCGTCCTGTTCGAGTCGCCGCACCGGGTCGCTGCGACCTTCGAGCTGCTGGCCCGCGTTCTTGGCGATCGCCCCGCCTGTCTCGCGCGCGAGCTCACGAAGCGCCACGAGGAGGTCTTGCGCGGTTCGCTCTCGGAGCTTTCGGCGCATTGTCTTGCCCACCCGCCACGGGGTGAATGCACGCTCGTCGTCGCGGGCGCGTCCGAGGCGGACGACCTCGCTCGGACCGCGCTCACGGAATCTGAGCTCGACGTGGTGATCGATGCCGATATCCAGTCGGGCCTCGCGCGCGGCGAATCGACGCGTGATCTCGCGAGCGCGATCGCCGCGAAGACAGGCCGACCGCGGCGTGCCGTCTACGCCCGGGCCTTGGCCCTGCGCGGCGAAGGGGCCAGCCCGCGCGGTGGAGCGCGCTCATGAGCGGCCCGCCGTCGTTCGTCCGGCAGCTCGGCCGGCTGCCGCAAGCGCTGCGCACCGTTCGTCATCTCCGGCTGCCGCAAGCGCTCGCCCAGATCCGCCACGCGATCTACGGAATCACGCCGCCCTGCACCGCGCCGGGTCCGGCGCCGCGCCTGGCGATCAGTGCGCCGGATACGCCGTATCTCCCGCCCCCGGCCCATGTCAGATCCCACGGCGCGGGCCGCTTCGAGCTGCTCGCGACCCCGTTCGAGACTCCGCGCGGTTCCGGCTGGGCCAGCGACCGCCACGGCCCGCTCTTCGCCTATCACCTCCAGCAACACGAATATCTGCGCTGCGAGGACGTCTCGCCTGCCGAACGGATCGCCGTCCTCGAGGACTGGATCCGCTCGCACCGCGCCGGCATTGGATGGGATCCGCATCCGACGGGCCTTCGCCTGCTCGCCTGGGGAAAGCTGCTGACGACGCCCGACCTGCTGCCGGAAGGTGCCGCGGGGCGGGCCGAGCTGCTCGGGTCGTTCGCCGATCAGGCCGAGACCCTGTCCCGGAATCTCGAGGTCCGGCTCCAGGCGAATCACCTGCTCTCGAATCTGCTGTGTGTGGTCTTTGCGGGCATGCTGGTCGAAACCTCCGCGAGCGCTGCGTGGCGCAGCCGCGCGCTGCTTCTGCGCCGGGAGCTCGCGCGGCAGATCCGTCCGGACGGTGGCCACGAAGAGCGCAGTCCCATGTATCACGCAGCCCTTCTCGAGACTGTTCTCGATCTCCTGAATCTCTGCCGCGCGGCGCCGGAGCGGGCGCCGGAGGGACTCGACGCCGTGCTCGCCGAATCGGCGCTGCGGATGTTGGAGGCGCTCGAGATTCTCGCCCATCGCGACGGCCGCATCGCGCTGTTTGCCGATTCGGCCTTCGGCATCGCGGCCGAGCCGGCGGCGCTGCGGGACTATGCCGCGCGGCTGATCAAAGACGTCCGCTCGCGCGCGCGGGCGTTCCGAGGATCTGCGTGTCTTCGCGACACGGGTTTTGTCCGACTCGAGGCGAGCGACTGGCTGCTCATCGCTTCGGTCGGCGAGCCCTCGCCACCGCATCAGCCGGGCCACGCCCACTGCGATGCCCTCGCATTCGAGCTCTCGATCGCCGGCCAGCGACTCGTGACCGATACCGGCGTCTTCGAGTACGTGATCGGCGAAAGGCGTCAGCGCGCGCGGTCGACTGCGAGCCATGCGACGCTCCAGATCGACGGCGAGGAGCAGGCAGAGATCTGGGCTGCCCACCGCGTCGGCGGTCGGCCCGAAGTCCGGCTCATCGCGTGGAGTGAGGACGGCCAGGCGGAGGCGACCTGCCGCGGCTGGTCGCGCCCGGCGCTGATTCACCGGCGCCGCTTCCGCGTGACGGACAGCGAGGTCGAGCTGGAAGATTCGGTCGCAGGCCCGGCGCGGGCGATCCGGGCATGTCTGCCGATCGCGCCGGGCTGGGAAGTCGAGCTGCTCTCGGATTCGAGAGCGGATTCGAGAGCGGATTCGGGAGCGGGACCCAGGGCGATCTGTCGCTCGCGCGAGAGCGCTGGCTTCGTCGTCGAGATCGAGCTTCCCTCCGCGTTTGCATGGAAGCTCGAGTCGGGCGCCTACTATCCGAGCTTCGGGCGCGAGCTGACGCGACCGGTGTTGATCGGCGTGGGCGCCAGCTGCTCTGCGGCGCGCACGCGTTTTCGTCGCGTCGGCTGAGCCGTCAGCCCATGAGGAGCCCTCAGCCGATGAGGAGCCCTCAGCCCATGCTGAGCCCTCAGCCCATGCTGAGCGGGCTCGCGGGTCCGGTCGGGCGCGTCGCCTTCAGGCCCGCTTCGCCGACTTCGCTGCGAGCAGGGCTTCGAAGCCCGCTTCGTCGAGGATCTCCACGCCGAGCTCCGTCGCCTTGTTCAACTTGCTGCCGGGATCCTCGCCGGCGAGCACATAGCTCGTCTTGCGCGAGACGGAGCCGCTCGTCTTGCCGCCGGCGTCCTTGATGCGGCGTTCGAACTCTTCGCGGGGCTGGCTCAGGCTGCCCGTGAGGACGAAGGTGAGGTCCGCAAGGGCGTCGCTGCCGCCTGCGTCGGCCGATTGCCGGGGGGGCGGGGATTCGATGCGGAGGCCGAGGTCGCTGAAGCGGGTGATCTCCTCGCGATTGTGGGAATCGGCGAGGAAGCTGCCGACGCTCTTCGCGATCGTCCCGCCGATGCCCTCGAGAGCGCCGATCTCCTCGGGCGTCGCCGCGAGCAGCCGCTCCATCGACTCGAAGTGGCCGGCGAGCAGCTCGGCGACGGTTTCACCGACGTGGCGGATGCCGAGGGCGATGAGGAAGCGCGTGAGCGTCGTGGTCCGGGATCGGTCGAGCGCGGCGATCAGATTCGCTGCGGACTTCTCGCCCATGCGGGGCAGGCTCGCAAGCTCTTCGACGCGCAGTGCGAAGAGGTCCGAGAGGCGCCGGACGAGCCCCGCCTCGACCAGCTGATCGACGAGCTTCTCGCCGAGTCCATCGACGTCGAGGGCAGCGCGGCTCGCGAGGTGGCGCAGGTTGTTCTTCAGCTGGGCCGGGCAATCGAGATTGGCGCAGCGCGTGACGGACTCGCCCTCGAGGCGCAAGGTCGCTGCGTCGCAGATCGGGCAGCGCTCGGGGAGCTTCGCGCGCACGAGCCGGAAGCCCTCGTCGAGCGCCTCCCGGCGGCGGTCGAGCCTCACGCGCACGACCTGGGGAATCACGTCGCCCGCGCGCTGGATCACGATGCGGTCGCCGATCCGGATGTCTTTGCGCTCGAGCTCGTCCTGATTGTGGAGCGAGGCGTTCGAGACCGTGACGCCGCCGACGCGCACCGGACGCAGCCGCGCGACCGGCGTCAGCGCCCCCGTGCGCCCGACCTGGAATTCGATGTCCTGGAGCACGGTCTCCGCCTGCTCGGGCGGGAACTTGAAGGCGATCGCCCAGCGCGGCGCGCGGGCGACGAATCCGAGCCGGGTCTGGGCGGCGAGCAGATCGACCTTGAACACGGTGCCGTCGATCTCGACCGGGAGCTCGCCGCGCACGCCGAGAAGCCGTTCGTTGAAGGCGATCGCCTCTTCGACGCCGCGCGCGAATCCGATCTCCGGACTCACGACGAAGCCCCAATCCCGTAGCTGCTCGAGGATTTCGGATTGGCGTCCGATCGCTTCGGGCCGACCTTCCGCGAGGGCATAGGCACGGAACTCGAGGAAGGCGAGTCGCTCGAGGTCGACGTCGTGGATCTGGCGCAGGCTCCCCGCCGCCGCATTGCGCGGATTCTCGAAGGGTCGAAGGCCCGCCCGGCTGCGCTTGTCGTTCAGACGCTCGAAGCCCGCGAGGGGCAGCACGACCTCGCCGCGGATCGACGCGATTTTCGGCCACCTCTTCGCTGCGAGCCGCTCCGGGATCGACGAGACGTGGCGCAGATTGACGGTCACGTCCTCGCCGGTCTGCCCGTCGCCACGCGTCAGGCCCTGCACGAAGCGACCGTCCTCGTAGATCAGCTCGATACCCGAGCCATCGAGCTTGGGCTCGGCGACGTACTCGATCTCGTCACTCGTGCCGAGCAGCTTGCGCACGCGCGCATCGAAGGCGCGCATTTCGTCGGCATTCATCGCGTTGTCGAGGGACAGCATCGGCGAGCGGTGGGGGGCCGTCGCGAATCCCTCCGACGGCTCGGCACCGACATGCTGCGTCGGCGAGTCGGGGAGCACGAGCTGCGGAAACTCCGTTTCGAGGGCTTCGAGCTCGCGGCGAAGCAGGTCGTATTCGCGATCGGAGATCTCGGGCGCGTCTTGCTGGTAGTAGAGTGCGTCGTGCCTTCGCAGCTGGCTCGAGATCTCTTCGATTCGGCGCCGCGCTGTGTCGAGGGCTGCAGACTCGGGCGCTTCGGACTTTTTATTCGAAGGGCGGCGGGGCACGGCGGTGAAGCGTCTCCTGCGCGTTCGATTCCGTTCGTCTGCACACCCGGCGATGACCTCGCCACGAGGCGCGTGCCCAGGTCCTGGTTGGGAATCCCGTCAAGGGCACTTCTACCTGCGCCGAAGAACTCCTGAGCGGATCGCAATACCGGGCGACTATCCACAATACCACGCCCCGCCCCGAATCCTGGACCGCGGAGACCCACCAAGAGATGGCCCGTTCCGTCGACAAGCTGGATGCGAACTGCAGTCGCGCGAGAATCGCTCCGCCCGAGGACGATCTGTGCCATGAATTCGATCTGGCGCAGAAGCGGATCGCCGAGCTCGAGTCGGAGCTCGCGCGTCAGGGCCGTGACCGTACCGAGCTCGTCCAGCTCGTCGCCCACGAGCTCCGCACCCCGATCACCGTCATTTCGGGGTTCGGGCGTCTGCTCCTGCAGAGCGACACGCGGGGCGTCCTCTGCGAGCAGCAACGCCATTTCATCGACGAGAGCCTGAAGGCGTGCCGTCGCCTCGACCGCTTCGTCGACGACTTGATGGAGGCCGGCACGAGCTCCGGGACACCTCTCGCGATCGAGATCGCCCTGGCCGACCTGCACGAGACGATCCGCGGCCAGCTCGAATCCCTGGCTCCACTCGTCGACGAACGCGGCATGCGGATCGACCTTCGGCTGGCGCCCTCGCTCGCGCGCTTTGGATTCGACGCGCGGCGAATCGAGCAGGTAATCACCAACCTCATGATCAACGCGATCCGCTACGGCCGGCCCCGGGGCAGCGTGCGGATCGCCACCGAGACCGCGTCGATGGCGGACGGCCAGCCGGTCGTCGCCGTGTCGGTCGAGGACGACGGACCGGGGATCCCCGAGAACGACCGCGAGCGCTTGTTCGCGCCCTATGTGCGAGGCGAGGCGCAGACGAAATCGGGCGGGCTGGGGATCGGCCTCGCGATCTGTCGGCGGATCGTCGACGCCCACGGTGGCGCGATCTCTGTCGATTCCGGTGAGCTCGGTGGTGCGCGTTTCGTCTTCACGCTTCCCCTCGCCCGGGCCGAACGCGAGGAGGCCTGAGCGATGCTGACCTCCGCACGCCGCATGTCTTCGGGAGCGTCAGCCACGGGCGACGAGCGTGTCCGCCTGCCGCGCGTCCTCGTGGTCGACGATGCGGATGGGATGCGCGCCTATCTGGCGAGCGTCTTCGAGGCCCGCGGCTTCGAGGCTGATACCTGCGACGATGGCCGGCGGGCCATCTCGCTGCTCGAGAGCGGAGCCGATCCGGACCTCGTCCTGCTCGACGTCATGATGCCCGGGGAGGACGGACTCGCCACGCTCGCCGCGATCCGGGTGCGCTGGCCAATGCTTCCCGTCCTGATGATGTCGGTGATCGGCCGCGCGAGCACGATCGTCCAGGCGATGCAGGCCGGCGCTTCGGACTATCTGACCAAGCCCTTCGAAGAGGTCGAGCTCGATGCGGCGCTCGACCGCCTCGGTCTCCACAGCAGCCGCGTGCGGCGGCGTTCGAGCGGCGAGCCGGATGTGCGGGGACACGTCGGTCAGCCGGTCTGGGTCAGCCCCGCGATGCGGGAGATCCGCGGCGTGATCGAGCGCATCGGCGAGACCGACGTCACGGTGCTGATCCAGGGCGAGAGCGGCGTCGGCAAGGAAATCGTCGCGCGCGAGGTCCACGCAGTCTCGAACCGGAGCGCCGGTCCCTTCGTCAAGGTGAACTGCGCAGCGCTTCCCACGGATCTCCTCGAGAGCGAGCTCTTCGGCTACGAGAAGGGAGCCTTTACCGGCGCGGTGGGACGCAAGCAGGGCAAATTCGAGCTCGCCGACGGGGGCACGATCTTCCTCGACGAGATCGGGGAAATGGGTGCCCCCCTGCAGGCGAAGCTCTTGCAGGTGCTCCAGGACTCCGTGTTCACGCGCCTGGGCGGGAATCGAGAGGTCAAGGTCGACGTGCGGATCGTGTGTGCGACGAATCGCTCGCTCGTCGAGATGGTGTCGAAG
>JANNQH010000650.1:0-4413 GCA_031400655.1 Deltaproteobacteria bacterium
TCCCCCGAATTTGTCCATAGCTGGAGGCCGCAATTTCCTGACGGGTTGCTTGACCAGCCACATTGCCTTCTGGATCCCTGAGAACCACTTCGGTGCGATTGCTCAAGAAAGTAGGTCTGGGAGAGTCGCTAACTCGGCCGAAGCCAGGGATATCGGCGGAGTAGGTGGGTACAGCATGGGCGGTTGTGGCTCCGCCAACCCAAGCAAAGCTGCAAATGAGAAACGCAAGAGCCCGATTGAGCACAAAGCAAGGGCGAGGGCGATGTAGCGTGATCATTGGATCCTCCTCAAAGGCGACATTTCCTACGTGGACTCCGCTCTGGAGCGCGTAGAAAGAATGAGTTGCCTTTTCTCTCCACCGCTAAGCACCATTCTGACAATTCAGGCGATTCGCCTGTCATCCTGCGCCGAAGGCGGGACGCCGGAAGCGCTGCGCTCTGCGCACCCCGCACGGCCATCGCCAGCCCGGGGAGCCAAGCGGCGTAGAGCATCGACCGGTCTGTCCAAGCGCGATTCAGCATGAAAGCGTCTCCCATTCGGTCCGCACTTTCGACAGCCGGAATGACCCTCGTGTCGTCTTCGCGAACCGGGGCGGCTCGGATTGGGAATCGTTCCAGTGCCGCGAACCGGATCACCGTGGCGCGCAGTTATTTAGTAGCCCGTCGTCGACACGGCCGTGTCGGGGATCCTGAGAAGCCGTCTCAACATGGCCCATCTTGAGCCGAAGGCGGGACGAGCTCAAGCTTATTCGCTGATCTGGCCCCGACCGATGCGGCGACGCCCACGGGGCGCGCCCCCGCAGTCGAGATCCTCCCAACGTCCCCACCGATGGACCGACCAGCAAATCACTGTGCATAGGCAAAACAAGCCCGCTTGCGCGTAGGTAAAACAAAGCCCGTTTTCCCAATGGCCATCAGAGTCGGCCCTGACGGTCGCTTGGGAAATGGGCTTTGTTTTGCCTACGCGCCACCGTCGTTATTCGTGGAGCGCAGCTGCGTGGTCGAGGCGACTCATCATCGGCCGGAGGTTAAATCGAGTCGCCGGACGAATTTTGAGAACAGACAGCCATGCGAACTCGCTCTCACGGGGGTGAATAACGGCCACATAGAGACGCTACCCCGTGGGCGCGGGCGCGTAGGCTGGAGCTGAACCAATAAACAAGCTTGACGTGATCCTTGTGTCGGCTTTAGAGTGATTCCCGACAGGTATGGTCCTCGGAATCAACCAGCTTCGTCGTCTGCAAAACAGGCTCTGAGATTTCTACGCGCGCCCGGATCGCCGGCGGGGGCGAGCGAGGAAGGAAGACCTCGATGCGCGTCCGTTGGCTTTGTTTGCTCGGAATCGTTGCAGTCACGAGTGGACCCGCGTGGGCGGCGGGGCGATCTGGGACCTACACCTTGACTGTACCAGTCAGCTATTCCTGCGTGGATACGTTCATCGGAAGCACGATCTTCAGTGGCAGTGCCTCGGCGCTTGTCATCACGGACGCCGAGCCGTCGATCACCATCTCAGAGCCGGGTCCCGCGCCGGGCGAGCCAGGCTCGCTGTCCGGAACGCTCAGCGATCCAACGTTCTCCGCACAGAAGATTGCGCCCGGAGGCTGCGCGATCACCCAACGGATCTCCGGCTCGTTCTCGAATGTAACCACGATGCAAGCGACCTACGCGGTCTCGTTCTCGGGCCCGGCGTGCGCGCAGACGACGTGCATCAACCGGTCGCTTCCGTTCGTGGCAACGCGGCCAGCGCCCACTCCAGTTCCGAGTCTACCCACGAGCATGCTGATCGTTCTTGGCACAGGACTCGGCGCGCTCGCGATGCGTGCATTTCGATCAGTACCGCACAGCGGCTGCTCTGGTACGCACGGAGATAAATGGTGACCCGGGCGCGATTCGAACGCGCACTCCCTCCGCGTCTCGACGGGCTCGCGCCCGTCGACACGCTCCTACTCGCCGCTCCCTAATCGGTCGCAGCTCCCCCCCAGCTTCTGTCCCGCCTTCGGCAGTAAGGTGACTCCGGGTGGGCCGTGGGGTCAGAGTCGATCCTGAGTGGTCGGGTTGAGAATGCTCGACGCCCTTGTGGGAGTCTACCGCCAAGGAAAGTGCAGACGATCGGCGGCCTGGCGCTTTCGGGCGTCGGGCCTTCGGTCGTATTTCTGCGTCGTGTTCACGCTCGCGTGCCCGGCGAGTTGCTGAGCCACAGAAATGTCAGCGCCGGAGTCGAGCAGGTCGCCGATAAACGTCCGCCGCATGTCGTGCGGAGAGATGGGCTTGATGCCAGCTTGGATCGCGCGGTGTTGGCAGGTGAGGAAGACAGCGTGATTCGTGATGCGCCGTAGCTCGATCGTGCCCCCCTTACGAACGGGCGTGAGCAGCGGCCCAGGCCCGTCTCCGCGAAGCTCCAGCCACTCATCGAGGGCAGGGCGGCAGCCGGGCGATACGTGTGTGACGCTCGCCTTGCGGCCCATGCCGAGGCGAACGCGAAGCTCCCCCGACTCGGGGCTGAAGTCGACTACCTCGAGGTCTGTCAGCTCGGCCCGACGCAGTCCGGACCCGAAGCCCAGGGCGAAGAGGGCGGCGTCCCGGGCTCCCTTCGGTCCTTGGTCGGCCTGGCAGGCCATCGAGAGCGCGTGTTTCTCGCCGACTGTCAGCGATCGCCCGGCCGGCAGCGTGGAGCCTCGAACCGGCTGGAGATCGCACGCCCGCGCCCGCTGCTCCTCGGTGATGAGTCCGAGCCGCCGGCACTCCTTCAAGACGGCCCGGAGCGCGGCCAGGTGGCCATTCACGTAGGACGGGGCGAGCCGCCCTCCTGTAGCTGGGCTGATCTCTTCTGCAAGCAAAGTGCGAATTGCTTGAGCAATCGCGTAGCCGGCGGCCTTCGGTGCTCGCGGCGAATCGCGATCGCGAGGTCTTTCCGGAGCCCGATCGTTTCGACATCGGGCAGGAATCGAAGCGGTCGTTCAGCTTCGGGTGCGGCTCGCATTTCTGCCTCGGCGCGGCGCTTGCGCGGACGGAGGTGCAGGAGACGCTGCGGGAATTGCGCGCGACACCCGGCGGATCGAGCCGGTGGGGGCGGCGCCGAGGCAGGCGCCGTTCGTTTCGATTCGGAGGATCGAGACGTTTTCGGTGCGGGTGGAGCTGCGCTGAGCGCGCGCGGACCGCGACTGCGCGGGCCGATCGCGGCGACCCCGCCCACGCGCTACGTGATCTCCGACGGGCACGCGCTCTACATCTTCCCGAAGATCACATTACTCCGACTAGCAAAGACGAGCACATTCTCGGCGTCCATGACCTGGTTCGCGGCGGTGCCCCGGATCTGTCGCACGCCTTCGAGCAGATTGTTGACGCCGCGGATATAGCCTTATGCATCGCATTGCTGGACAAGAAGCTCGCCCTCTTTGACGCCATCCCAGAAGAAATCTTGATCGCGCATGAGCACCACACAGAAGAGTGGAGGGTTCGAGCTCGACAGGACGACGCTGGCGGGGAGAGTGGGAAGCTCAACCTGTGTTCTCTTTGCCGCCAGCGACTATCATTAACTCATCCGTGGGCCCCCGGCATATCGAGCACCCCCCTCGCAATCTTCCCCGCCTCCATGTCCTCGATCAGATGCTCGTAGTCGGCCAGCGGATAGCGCTTCGAGACCAGCGCATCGAGCTCGAGCCGCCCCGCCTGATAGAGCTCGCAGATCCGCTTCACGTCCTTCTGCGGCTGGCTCGTGCCGTACCGGCAACCCATGATCGTGATGTCGAGCAGCGTCGAGATCGGCAGGAACTCGACCTTCGTCTCCGGCGGCGCGACGCCGATCAGGACGACATTTCCGCCCCAATCGGCCATCTTGATCGCGTCCTCCATCAAGCGCTTGGCGCCGACGCACTCGAAGACGTGTTTAGCGCCCCAGCCCTCGGTCCGCGCTTTCACTGCGGCGACGGCGTCGCCTTCGGCGCGGGGGTCGATGAAGTCCGTGGCGCCCATCTGGCGCGCGAGGGCTTCTTTGTCGCGGTTCGTGTCGAGCACGAGGATCGGGTGCGCGCCGGCGATGCGCGAGGCCTGGATGACGTTGAGGCCGATGCCGCCGGCGCCGATCACGACGACGGAGTCGCCGGGGGCGACTTTCGCGCGGTGGAAGACGGCGCCGGTGCCGGTCAGGACGCCGCAGCCGATCAGCGCCGCCGACGCGAACGGAACGTCCTTCGGACTCTGGATCGCCTGGTTCGCCTTGACGACGATCCGCTCGGCGAAGGTCGAGAGGTTTGCGAAGTTGTGGTAGGGCACGCCCTTCACGCGGAAGGGCGTCGGGGCGCTTGCCGAAGGTAGCCCGGCATAACGTGGGCCGGCCGGAGTCGCAGGCGGGGCAGGCGCCGCACTGGCCCAGGGTCGCGAGCGCGACATGGTCGCCGACGGCGAGGGTCGTGAC
>JANNQH010000651.1:0-6133 GCA_031400655.1 Deltaproteobacteria bacterium
TGCAGAGCACCTTGTAGCGCTCGCTCGAAAGGCCAAACGCCTTGACCTGGAGGCGCTCGACGGACGAGTCGACATAGCGCGCCTGGCCCGTCGAAGTCGTTTCCTCGCCGAGCACGTGCCAGGGCTCGAGGGCGCCGCGCACCTCGAGACGCATCGTGTCGAGGGTGATCTCGCCGTAATACGGAAACCGGAACTCGAAATGCGGCTCGAACCAGCGCCGATCGAATGCGTAACCGGACTGGCCGAGCTCGTACAACACGTCGTCGAAATCCCGCTCGACCCAATGCGGCAGCATGAACTGGTCGTGCAGGGCCGTACGCCATTTGATCAGCCGGCGCTCGTCCGGCGTTCGCCAGAAGCGCGCCAACAGCGCGCGCACGAGGAGCTGCTGGACGCAGCTCATCCGTTCGTGGGGCGGCATCTCGAGGGCTCTCAGCTCGACGAAGCCCAGGCGCCCGGTCGGACCGTCGGGCGAATACAGCTTGTCGATGCAGAACTCGGAGCGATGGGTGTTGCCGGTCATGTCGACCAGGATGTTGCGCAGGATGCGATCGACGACCCAGGGCGGCTCGGACTCGTCCGCGCGCGGAAGCTGCGCAAGGGCCAGCTCGAGCTCGTAGGCGGAATCGTCGCGCGCCTCGTCGACGCGGGGAGCCTGGGAAGTCGGTCCGATGAAGCGGCCCGAGAACAGGAAGGAGAGCGACGGGTGGTTATGCCAGTAGCGCAGGAAGCTCCCGAGCAGGTCGGGACGGCGGAGAAACGGACTTTCGGCGGGCGTAAGGCCGCCGAGCACGACGTGATTGCCGCCCCCCGAACCCACGTGCGCACCGTCGATCTCGAACTTCTCGGCGATCAAGCGTTCGCGCCGGGTCGCATCGTAGAGCTCTTCGCTCTGGCGAACCGCCTCGCGCCACGACGTCGTCGGCGGGACGTTCACCTCGATCACGCCGGGATCGGGGGTGATGCGGAACTCGCGCAGGCGCGGATCCCGCGGCGGGGAATAACCCTCGAGTTGGATCGGGAGAGAAGTCTCGCGGGCGGTGCGTTCGATCGCCGCGACGAGTTCGATCCAGGGCTCGAGCTGCTGGAGCGGCGGCAGGAATACCTTGAGCTGGCCGCCCCGCGGCTCGACGCAGAGCGCAGTCCGCACGAGCCCGCGCGCCGACGTCTGGAAGCCAGGGCGAGCGAACGAAGCGACATCCGAGCTTTGTCTGCCGGTGAGATCCGCAAGGGCGCTTTGTGAGGCACGCGCGTCACGCTCCCCTTCCGCCCGCGCCTGGGATCGGATTCCGGCGCGCTCGTCTCGGCGCGCGAGCGGGAAGACGAATTCAGTCGAAAGCGGCGATCGCTCTACGGACGGATCGAGCGGGTATTCGACCGGCAGATCCCCGGCCGCGATCCACGGCAACGAATCGAGGGGCAGGCGGAATCCCATCGGCGAGTCACCGGGGAACAAATAACATCGATTGCTGCGCAGGAACCAATCGCCGCTCTTCCAGCCGCTCTCGAACCCGAGCGGCAACACCCAGCCCGCCACCCGGTCGAGCCCCTGGTCGAAGATCCGCGCAAGCCGCGCGCGCTCGGCCGGATCCGCGAGCTTCGCCTCGAAGGGATCGACGTTCGAAGGCAGTCTCCGCTCCCGCCAGAGGTAGTACCAGGCGTCTTCGTAGGCATCGATCAGTCGGTAGCGATCGAGGTCGAGCAGCTCCGCCAGGCGCGTCGCGAATCGCTTCGCATCCTTTTCGTCATGACCGTAGTCGCGGTCGGATTCCGCGATCAAAGCCTGGTCCCGCCAGAGCGGGTGACCGTCGCCGCGCCAATAACAGGCATAGGCCCAGCGCGGCAGCTGCTCGCCGGGATACCACTTGCCCTGGCCATGCTGCACGACGCCGCCCGGCGCCCAGAGGCGCATCAATCGACGCGTCAGGCGGTCCGCGATTTCCTCTTTGCGACCCCCGAGCGCGTCGACGTTCCATTCCGGCGCGTCCGGCTCATCGGAGCTGACGAAGGTCGGCTCGCCGCCCATGCTGAGCTTCACGTCCGCCGCCCGCAGCTCCTCGTCGATCCGATCGCCGAGGGCGAGCACCGCGGACCACTCCTTGTCGCCGTAGGGCTTCGTGACGCGTGCTCGATCGACCACGCGCGACACGCTCATCTCGAAATCGAACTCGCTCTCGACTTCCTCGATCGCCCCCGAGATCGCCGCGGCCGTACTCGGATTCGGCGTCGCCGCGAGGGGGATGTGTCCCTCGGCCGTCAGCAGGCCCGAGGTCGGATCGAGGCCGATCCAGCCAGCGCCCGGGACATAACACTCGCACCAGGCGTGCAGGTCGGTGAAGTCGCTGGCGGGTCCGGGAGGACCTTCGAGCGGCTTCTGATCGGGCGTGAGCTGGATCAGGTATCCCGACACGAAGCGCGCCGCGATGCCGAGCCGGCGCAGCACCTGCACGAGCAGCCAGGAAGAATCGCGACAGGAGCCCTTGCCGAGCTCGAGCGTCTCCGCCGGCGTCTGCACGCCGGGATCCATCCGCACGACGTAGTCGACCGCAGCCGTCACCGCGCGATTGGTCTCGACGAGGAAATGATTCGTTTCCCGCTTCGTCCGGTCGAGCTTCTCGAAGAACGCCTCGAACGGGGGCGTGGTCGGCAGACAGACGAGATAGGGCTCGAGGTCCTGGGCCAGGTCCTCTGCGTACTCGAACGGCCATTCCTGGGCGGAGTCCTCCAGGAAATAGTCGAAGGGGCTGTAGGTCGCGAGATCCGCCACGAGATCGATGCTCACCTCGAAGTGGTCCGTCTTCTCGGGCACCACGACGCGGGCGAGGTAGTTCCCGTGCGGGTCCTGCTGCCAGTTCAGGAAGTGGCCGGCGGGCTTGATCTCGAGGGAGTAGCGATGGATCGGCGTCCGATTGTGCGGAGCCGGCCGCAAACGGATCGTCTGCGGCCCGAGCAGGATGGGTCGCTCGTAGCGGTAGCGGGTGCGGTGGTGAAGAGCGACGCGGATGGTCAAACGAAGTCCTCGGGACGGGCGAAGGCGGTTCGGTAGGTGTAGCGATTCGCGCTGGCTCGCGCTTCGAAGGCGACTCGCGTTGGGTGGGCATCCGCCCTTTGGGCAGCGCACGGCGCACCCGCACGACCAACCGCCCGGCCTCCCCCTCCGGGCCGGTGCCGGATCGGGTCTCTGACAGGTCGCTGTGTCGAGCGTGAGCCTCTTCATGCTCGGATGGCGATCGCGATCTCGACGGGGTGCGCAACTTGCGGGTACCCTGCGTCTTCTCGATCAGCTTCTTCGAGCGCGCCCGAACACTCCACCGCCGGCACCTCTCGTGCACGGCGATCAAGTCACGAGGATCTCATGAGTCGCATCCATTTCATCGGCGGTGAGAAGGGCGGAGTCGGAAAATCGGTCGTCGCGCGCCTGCTGGCGCAATACTGGATCGATCGCAAGACGCCCTGGATCGGATTCGACACCGACCGCTCGCATGGCGCGCTGCTGCGCCACTACGCCGAATTCTCCCAGCCGCTCGAGATCAGCCGGATGGAGGACCTCGACCGTCTGATCCAGGCGGCCACCGAAGAGGACCAACAGGTGCTCGTCGATCTGGCGGCACAGTCGGAGCAGGACCTGCACCGCTGGATCGCCGCCGGCGGCGTGCTGGAGCTGGCGTCGGAGCTCGGAATCGAGGTGCTCTTCTGGCACGTCATGGACGACGGCAAGGATTCCCTCGAGCTGCTCGACAAGATGCTCGCCCGCTACGGGTCAAAGGCCCACTGCGTGATCGTGTTGAACCACGGGCGCGGCGACAACTTCGCCGCCTTCCACCGGTCGCCGGTCGCACAGAAGGTGCAGGAGATGGGCGTGCCCGTGCTGGAGCTCCCGTCGCTCTACAAGCCCACCATGCGCAACATCGATCACCTCGACAAGAGCTTCTGGGCCGCGATGAGCAACAACGAAGGCCCGACCGCGCTCGGCATCGTCGAGCGTCATCGCGTCAAGGTCTGGACGCGCAATGCCAATGCGGAGTTCGAGAAGCTCGGGATCTGAGGCACGGGCCGCGAATGCTCTACTCACTGGCCTTGTTGTTGCTGGTCGCCGTCGTGAGCTTCTTGATGTCCTCGGACGACAGCTGCGGACGGTCCACTTTGATCGTCAGCTTGTCGAGCTTGGCGGTCAGCTTGAAGGGCGGCTGGTAGTCCGCGTCGTTCACGCCCGTGAGCGTGTCGGACCCGACATCGAAGCTCTCATCCCATTGCAGGATCATCGGGAGCGTTTTCGGCATGGCGATCAACTGGACCGGGTTGCCGTCCACCTTGAGCACGCCAGTCCCGGGGCGGCCGAGGCCGCTCATGTTGTTGAAGGCGAGCGTGCCGACGCCGAGGCCGTCGTATTTGAAGTCAAACTCGATGGTGTGCTTGCCGGGCGTCAGCGAGTCGGGGCCTTCCCACTTGATGCGATCCAGATTGACGAGGTTCCAGAGGAATACGGGCTTGCCTTTGAGTAGATAGAAGCCATAGCCCGCAAAACGCCCGCCCGAGGTCAGGATCATGCCTTCGGCACCACCCTGAGGCACCTCGATGTCGGCGATGATGGTGTAGGAGGTGTTCAGCAATCCCGGCGAGTCGCCCTGCGGCAGACCGACCATCGGCCGCGTGTAGACGAATTCGGTGCGCCCCGCGGTGATATTCGGCCTCGGGGCGACGATCCGCGCTGCCACCGATGCATCCATCGGGAAGACCTGATGCTTCTTCGCCTCGGCGACGTACGTCTGCTTCAGCTCCTTGACCTTCAGTGGATTCTTCGCCGCGATGTCGGTCGTCTGGTTGAAGTCGGTGCTCAGGTTGAACAGCTCCAGCACCTGGTTGTTCAGCGGGTCTGTATTCGCCGGACCGAAGGCCTCCCAGGGCGCGCGATTGACCTTGGTGCTAAGGAACCAACCGTCGTGGTACAGCGCCCACTGGCCCATCATCTCGAAGTACTGCGTCTCGTGGCGCGTCGGTACCTTGGCGTTCTTCGCGTCGAAGGTGTACGCGAAGCTCGTGCCGTCGATCGGTGCCTGCTTGATGCCGTCCACCATCTCGGGCGCGCGAATGCCAGCGGCCTCGAGGATGGTGGGCACGACGTCGATGACGTGAACGAACTGCTGGCGCAACCCACCCTTGTCTTTGATGCGCGCCGGCCACGACACCACCATGTTCTGGTTGATGCCGCCGAGTTGCGAGGCGTTCTGCTTGAACCATGAGAACGGCGTGTCGAAGGCCCACGACCAGCCGGCCGACATGTGGTTGTAGGTCTGCTCGGTGCCCCAGACGTCGTAGAACTTCATCTGCACATCGACCGGCAGCTCGTTCAGGCCATTGAACCACGCGACCTCGTTGGGCGTGCCCATCGGCCCACCTTCGGCGCTCGTGCCGTTGTCGCCGTTGATGTAGATGATCAGCGTGTTGTCGAGCTTGCCGAGGTCTTCGAAGGCCTGGATCACGCGGCCGATCTCGTGGTCGTTGTAGGCGGCGTAGGCGGCGAAGATCTCGACCTGCTTGATGAACAGCTTCTGCTCGTCGGCGGAGAGCGTGTCCCATTCCTTGAGCAGCTGCTTCGGCCAGGGCGGCAGCTTGGCGTCCTTCGGGATCACGCCGAGCTTCTTCTGGTTCTCGAAAATGCGCTCGCGCACCTTGTTCCAGCCCTCGTCGAAGAGATTCAGCTTGCTGATCTTGTCCACCCACTCCTTGGTCGGGTGGTGCGGTGCGTGCGTGGCGCCGGGGGCGTATTTGATGAAGATCGGCTTGCCCGGCTGGATCTGGTGCATACGCGTCATGTAGTCGATGGCGTCGTCGGCCATCGCGGTGACCAGATTCCAGGTGCCGGGCGGCTTGCCCTGGAACGGAAAGATCTGCGTCGTGTTGCGGAACAGGTTCGGCTGCCACTGGTTGGCGTCGCCGCCGACGAAGCCGTAGAAGTACTCGAAGCCCATGCCCGTGGGCCACTGGTCGAACGGTCCGACCTGGCTGGCCGCGAACGCGGGAGTGTTGTGGTTCTTGCCGAACCACGACGTCGCGTAGCCATTGTCGCGCATGATGCGGCCAACCGTGGCCTTGTCCTGGTTGATCACCGAATGATAGCCGGGGAACCCTGTCG
>JANNQH010000652.1:0-4660 GCA_031400655.1 Deltaproteobacteria bacterium
TCGGCAGCGGCCCGTGCCGACGCTCGTCGCGCGCACACCGAAGTCCTGACCCGAGAGGAACGAGACGTCGAGGTTCTCGGTCGCATGGGACAGCGTGAAGGTGACCTTCCGGAGGTCGTCGCTGCCGATCCCGGGCGTGCCGAGCGCGACGCCAACGTCGCAGGGGCAGGGCGACCCGCCGCCGTAGAGGTTGTTGCTGCTGCCGACCGCGCTGACGGCATTCGCGAGGAAGCTCGTGCCCGTGACGTTCGCGCCCGTCACGCTTAGGCCCGACAAGAGGCTCTCGTTCGCCACCTGGATGAAGAAGCCGCGCAGGTCGCCGATCGTCGCGCCGGGGCCGGTCACCTCGAGCGTGATCACGAGGTCGCCGGGGACGGTCGCATCGTCGATCTGGAGCGAGACGTTCAGGGGGCTGCCAGTAAAGGTCGACGCGCTGGCGTGGAGGACGGTGGCAGAGGCGGAATCGGCGGCCGTGACGGCGAGCGCGGCGATGAGTCCGATGACAGCGTGGAACCAGAGATCGCGGCCCGACATAAAGGCTACCCCGCAGTGGACCGGCGCTCTCGAGCGAGCTCGGTCGTGATGCGGGATCGTGGTCAGGCCGGGGTGGAAATGGCGGCGACACGTCGCAGGGTAGATGCAGTTGCCTGCTTTCCACCGATCTCCCGAGCAGCCGTCTGATCAACCGGGGCGCGCGCTTTCTCGAGCGCTGCCTACAATCTGCGCGAGGGCGAGTCAGCGCCCGTCCTGGCAGCGCTTCTGCGCGTCGATCCAGCCCTGCAGGCAGGTCTCCATTTCGGCCGGATCGAATTTGTCCTCCTCGAAGGACCAGAGACCCTCGCCCGCGTATTTCAGCAGGCTGAAGCAGGCGAATTCATGGACGGAGCCGTCGCCGGGATCGGCCATCCGGTTCCAGAACTGGCAGGCGAGCCAGCCGCGGTGCTCGTCGATCATGTACCACTCGACGGGGTAGTAGTGGAGCGAGCGCATGGGCTCCACCCCGAGCGCTTCGCCGTACCAGCGCTTCATCGCCTCGCGGCCGCCGACCTTGACGCCGCCCGAGACGATCATGGTGGCGTCCTCGGTGTAGAGGTCGCAGAGCTCGGTCCAGTCGCCGGCGGGGCCGCAGCGGCGCGCGACCTTCTGGTAGTGGGCCCATTGGCGTTCGATTTCATCGCGTGTGAAGAGCGGCATGCTGTCTCCTACTCATTTGTACTCGAGGCCGAGCGTCTGCTTGAAGGCGAGCATGTCCTTGTCGGTGATCTGCTCGGTGACCTTGTAGAAGCGGATTCGCCAGCCCTCGCGGGCGCGGACATGCTCGGTTTCGACGAAGCCGTTGGCGAGGGTTTTCATCGTCGTCGCGAGCTGGATCACGCTCCAGGTGGCGTCCGCCGACATCACGTCGCGCTCGAGCCGGTCGAAATCTCCGACGTCGAGGGCCTGATAGTAGAGGGAGAGCAGCGACATGATCTGGCAGTGGGCGAGGGCTTCTTCGGCGGCGGTCATCGGATCTCCTGATGCGGGCTGTGAGCGTAGAAACGGGCGGCCCAGCGGCGGTAATCGGCGATCGGGCCGTCTCCGTCGCAGAGCAGGGGCCGTTCGCGGTAGATCTTGTTCTCCCAGATCGGGAAGTCGGCCTCGGCGAAGACCGCGTGCTCCTTCATGTAGGCCTCGAACGCGCCGCGAACCGACGGTGTCGGCGACGTCCCGATCTTCGCAATCACGCCCATCGTGACCTGGGTCGTCTCGGCGTCGATCGGGGTCATGCCGGTCACGACGACGGTCTCGTAGTGGCCGCGTTGCCGGAGCCAGCTGTAGCCGAGTCCCCAGTTCTCGCCGTACATCAAGATCTCGTCTTCGCCGCTGTCGAGCGCTGCGACGGGCTTCGTTCCGCCGACCTGCCAGAAATAGGAGTGCTCGCGAAATTCCCAGCGGCGACTCGAGGGCGCCGGGATCGAATGGATCGTCGTGAAATGCGGCCAATCGATGCCGTTCTCGCCCATCTCCTGGGGATGCGTCCGCACTGTCCAATCCCAACGCATCCACTCCCCGAGCCATTCGCGGTCGCCCCATTCGGGGAGCGCCGGAATCTCGAAAGCTGGGACGGCGCCCGTCGCGTCGTGCCAGAGGAAGATCATGCCGTGGCGCTCCGCGACGAGATGGGAATGCGCGCGGGCGTTGGCGGGGATCCGCTTTGCATAGGGGATGGCAACGCAGGCGCCGTCTGCCGAGAAGCGCCAGCCGTGGAAGGGACACTCGATCGTGTCCCCGACCACGCGACCACCGACGCCGAGATGGGCGCCCAGGTGGGGGCAGTGGGCGTCGAAGACGTTCACGGCGCCCGACTCGCCACGGAAGAGGACCAGGGGCTTGCCGAGCCGATCCAGCGCGAGCAGCTGGCCCCGATCGATCTCATCGGAGTAGGCGAGCAGGAACCAGCCATTCGGAATCCCGAACGGATAGCGGGACATCGTCGACCTCGGGCAGCGATCAGATGGTGCGCGAGCAGGGTAACCCGAAATGCATGGCGAGCGAGCCGTCCCCGGGCGAGTGCCGACCGGTCCGGAATAGATCGTGTTCGACCGGGCGCAGCTTCCCGAGGGCCTTGCGCTTGCTAGCGTCAAGCGAAGCGTTTCGATTCCCATGCCGGGTCGGAGGAGTGCTGCGATGTTCGATCTGCAGGATCGGGTCATTCTCGTGACCGGGGGCTCGCGCGGAGTCGGCCGCGGCATCGCCGAGGGGCTCTCCGCGTTGGGCGCGCGGATCGTGATCGGCGACATCCTCGTCGAGGCGGGCGAGGCGGTGGCGAAGGGAATCGGCAAGACGGCGCGCTGCGAGCGCCTCGATGTCGCGCGCGAAGAAGATTGGGCTCGCGTCGTGGGCCGGATCGAAGCGCAAGAGGGCCGCCTCGACGCCCTCGTCAACAACGCTGCCGCGCTGCATATCGGCAGCGTCGAGAACACGCCGCCCGAAGTCTTCCGGCGCATCCAGGATGTGAACCTGATCGGCCCCTTCCTCGGCACCCGTGCTGTCGTGCCCCACATGAAGAAGCGAGGCAAGGGCTCGATCGTCCACATCGGCTCAATCGACGGCATGATCGGCATGAATGGCATCTGCGCCTATGCCGCCTCGAAATGGGGGCTCCGGGGCCTCGCAAAATCGAACGCGATCGAGCTCGGTCGCGCCGGCATTCGCGTCAACACCGTCTGCCCGGCGGGCGGTAACGGTGAGATGTTCTTGCCCTGGGCCGACACACTCGCCGGAATGACGGGCGATACCGAGGAGTATCTGACCAATCGCGCAATCCCCGGCGATACGCCCTTCTCGGCGATCGCGAACGCCGTGGCCTATCTCGTCTCGGATGCGAGCGAAAACGTGACGGGCATCGATCTGCCCGTGGACGGCGGGGCGTCGGCGGGGCGCTTCCTTCCGGGCTTAAACAAGGCTTAGTCAATGGCGTGCAGGGGGTAAAGAGAGCGATGGCGGAGCTCAGTCTCGATACGATCGACATCCACAGCAAGGACCTCTACGTGACCCGCGGCTATCCCTGGAAGGAATGGGATCTCCTGCGCAAGCAGGCGCCGATCTTCTGGTACGAACGCGAGGGAATCGATCCCTTCTACGCCGTGACGCGCCACGAGGACGTGCTCACGATCTCGAGGAACTCGGACGTCTTCGTCAACAGCCGCCGACTTCGACTCCAGGACCGCGCCGACGATGAGCGTCAGCGCTACTCGACGAAGTCGCGCGTTGCCGCGCGCGGCTGGGATCCGAACGAGCCGCCCGACTTCATTTTCATGGACGATCCGCGCCACCGCGATTTTCGGTTGCTCGTCGCGAAGCGTTTCACGCCTGCCGCGCTGCGCAAGCTCGAGCACCATTTCGAAGAGCTCTCCGCCCAGTTTGCCGGCGAGTTCTCGGCGGAGCTTCGAGCAGCGGGGGCCAATGGAGAGATCCTCGATTTCGTGAAGGGCTTCGCGGAGAAGCTGCCGCTCGCCGCGATCGGCGAGATGATGGGGCTGCCGCCGGACGATTGGCGGCGCCTCAAGCAGCTGACCAACGTGATGATCGGGGCGCCGGAGCCGAGCTTCTTTCTACCGGGAGAGGAGCGGAACGCAGGCATCATGCGGTCGGCGGAGGAGATGACCGAGTACATGATCCGACTGGTCGCGGACCGGGAGGCAAAGGGGCCCCACGGTGACGATCTCTCGAGCCAGCTGATCCACGCGAAGCTCTACGGCGAAAGACTCACCGTACAGCAGCTCCAGGGCTTTCTCTTCGTCATCCTCGCGGCCGGCAACGAGACGACCCAGAACGCCATCTCGGGCGGCGTCCACGCGCTGCTCTCGAATCCGGATCAGCGCGATCTGCTCTGCAAGCATCCGGAGCTCGTCGTGTCTGCCGCGGAGGAGATCCTGCGCTGGACCTCGCCGGTTCTTCAGTTTGCGCGGACGCCGGTAGAAGACTTCGAGCTGTCGGGCGTCAAGATCAAGGCCGGCGAGGACGTCGGCATGTGGTACCCGTCGGCGAATCGCGACGAAGCGGTCTTCAACGATCCCTACGTCTTCGACATCACCCGCGATCCGAATCGCCATCTGGCTTTCGGCGGTTACGGCGCTCATTTCTGTCTCGGGGCGAATCTTGCGCGCTGGGAATTGCG
>JANNQH010000653.1:0-5210 GCA_031400655.1 Deltaproteobacteria bacterium
GCAGGAACGCTCGCGACCCGAATCGAAAGACCGTCTTCGGTGATCCGCTGTCAGTGACCTTCTTCGATCCCGACCACTCGGATTCGGAGGATCGTTTCCTGACGTTTGGATGCTCCGAGGCGCAGCGCATTCTGATGGTCGTCCATACGGACCTGGGATCGCTCGCGCGACTGATCTCGGCTCGACCGGTTACTTTCAGAGAGCGCAGGCAGCTCACGGAAGGAACCTGGTAGCCGCGGAGAACCCATCAGAGACATGAGAGAAGAGTACGACCTCGCCGACTTCAAAGGCGGTATTCGAGGCAAGTATGCCGAACGCTACAAGGCTGGGACCCACGTCGTGGCTCTCGACCCCGATATCGCCAAGGCCTTCCCCGACGCCAAATCCGTGAACGATGCCCTTCGATCGATACTCACGGTCGCTAAACGGATTGGAAAGAAGAAGAAACGGGTCAGTCGAAAGTAATCGGGTCGTGCTGTTCTGCCGCCCGAACCTCAGCACTCGCCCAGCCGTGCATCCCCCCGGCTCATGGACAGGTCGTCGTACCGCCGCAGGAATTGCCGCCCATGTTGATCAGACCCGTGGCCAGCACATTTTGTCCGTTTCCAGTCATCGTATTGTCGGTGTAGGCGATAGCCGAGGTCCCGTTATTCGATAATCCGCGGTCGGTATTCGAGACCATCGTGTTGCCGTTGACCATGGAGCCGTTGCCCGCCGAGATTCCGTTGCCTCCATTGCCGTAGGCGGTGTTGCCGGTGATCGTCGAGCCTCCGGCCGCGAGCAGGCCCCACGCTTCGTTCTGGTAGATCGAATTACCGGACGCGACGAGCCCGGGGTTTGAGCTGCTGCTATTGAACAGGATCCCGTGGCCCCCGTTGCGCGATACTGCATTGTCCGTCACGACGGCGCCCCGGCCCAGGGAGACGCCGTTGCCCCCGTTCTGAAACACCACGCTCCCCGATACGGAGGAGTCGTTATGGACCTCGATGCCGACGTTCCCATTCGATCCGACGCGAAGATCGATCACGTCCGCCTGTTCACCGAGGAGGACGCCGTTGTTGCCCATCCCCCGGATGCTCCCGTTCTCGACGCGGATGGCCGCGTTCGAGACGACGACGCGTTGGATTCCGGACCCCGTTCCCGTCGCCGGCAAACAGGCAAGCGGAGCTCCGCTGCACACGACGGGCCCAATGATCGCGAAACCGTCGAGATCGATGCGCACGTGGCTCGTGCTCACGACGATCCCGTCCGTGTTTTCGTTCGGGACGTTCAGGTTGGTGGAAAGCCGATAGCTTCCGCTCGCCGTGATCGTCACGGGAAATCCCGCCGAGTCCCCGACGAAACACCCGCCATTCACGGCGCAGGACTGGTTGATTTCCAGAACGCCGTCGCTCGCCCGGGACGGCGACGCGGCGAGGGCCGCACTCAGGATCGCGACGAGAACGCTCGCGCGAACGAGCCCTGCCGCTGCTCCGCGCCCGCGCCCGAGTCGAACTCCGATCGCTGCGAGAAAGAGCCCCCCGACAGCGAGCATCAGCGCGCGACCCGGCTCCGGCACCATCTGCATGGCATCGAGATCCGCCGCCCCCCAGTCCGCATCCGCCGCGGATCCATCGCGCTCGAGGCTCCACCCTCCGCTCGTATGACGCAGGACATCCTCGTCCGCGAACGCGACCGATCCGGCGGACGCAGGTAGCGTGCCGCCCGAATCGAACGAAACCAGGAACACCGACCCTCCGAGATCGTCCACCGCATCGACGTCGAGCGCGCGACTCATCCCCACCGACGAGCCATCGAGGGCAAGGCTGAACGCCGAGCCGTTCCACCGCACCAGGTCCTCGTCGGCGACGTGAAGCGAGCCCGGCAGACTCACGTCCGTGTCGAAGGAGAGCAGCAGCCCACCGTTCGAGGCGATGGCGATCGCGTCGGTCTGCACACCGCGTGGGAGGCCCTCCAGGGTCGCGTCGAAGACGATCGAATAGCTGCTGCCGTTCCAGGCCACGACATCGCCGGGCCGCACCAGCAGGCCCCCCGTCAACACGACAGTGGTATCGAAGGAGAGGAGCTTTGAACCGCTCGAACCCTCGGCGTAGCCGATCACGTCCGCCGACTCGGGGATGGCTCCCAGATTCTGGAGCACGATGATTCCGAGCTGATTGTCGGCTGCCACGGCGTGGTCCGCCGTCATGAGATTGCCTGCGCCGAGCGGGATCGTCACGTCCGGCGAGACCGAGATCACGGACTGGGCCTTGGCGAACGGCGCCATGACGAACGACAGCGCGCTTGCAGCGACGAGCAGGAGCGCAGCGCTCCAGACCGGACGGACCGTGGTCCGCCGAATGGAGCCGGAGGGGATGCGGAAAAGCCAGCTGGGATCGATCGCCATCGGAATTTCTCCTCGTGAATCACCGATCCGAAGTCCCGACCGTACCTTTTCGATCGGCGCCGGGCAGTCGCTCGATACGGGCGCGGCGACCGTCACGGGCACGTCGCCGTGTTGTCGCAGTTGTTTCCGCCGAGATTCACCGAGTCCGTGACGGTCCCGCTGATGTTCGACGTGATCGTGTTGTTCCGGTAAGCCGTGGGGGCGAGGTTCACGATGTTTTTCAGGCCGAAGCCCCCGTTCTCGCGGATCATGTTGCGTTGGACCGAAGAGCTCTGGGTCGTCTGGATCCCGTCCCCACCGTTCGAGTGGCTCAGGTTCCCCACCACCGTCGAACCGGAGGAGGTGGAGATGCCGTCGCCCTGGTTCTCGTAGGCCGAATTTCCCGAGATCGTCGAGCCGGAGGACGTGAAGATGCCCGTCGTGCTACCACCGCTCACCGCGTTCCCCAAGACGACCGCACCCGCGCCAGTGGAGATTCCGACGTTGCCGATCCTCACCACGTTATTCCGGACGATCGACGAGACCCCCACGTCGATCCCGGTGGCGCGTGTCGAGCTCACGCGGAGATCTTCCACGATCGAGTAGTCACCGAGATCGACGCCACGGAGCCCCATGCCTCGGATGCTTCCGTTCTCGACGGCAACCCCGATGACAGAAATGGAGGCGATGCCGATGCCCGTCCCCGTTCCCGTCGAGGGTGTGCAGGTCACGGGAAAGCCGGTGCAGCTCGTCGGGCCGACGATCGCGAAGCCGTTCAGATCTATTTCGACGGAGCTGGCGCTGATCACAATCGCGTTGGTGTTCTCATCGGGCACGGTCAGACTGCCCGTCAGGCGATAGCTGCCCGTCGCCGAGATCGTGATGGGAAAGCCCGCGGTATCGCCCGAGAAGCAGCCGGTGTTCACCGCACACGACTGATTGATCTCGAGGACGCCGTCGCCAGCGGAGGCCGTCCCGGCGAGCAAAACAAACAGCAGGGACACAGCAATCGGTCGCATCGGCATCTCCTTGCGTCGGCGGGATCAGCGATCAGCCTACGGGAGGAACCCTCCGCTGAACATCCCCCGAACGGGGGATGTCGTCCGATGAGATAGGCGACACGGGCAAGCAGAGGGTCACCACACATCCGTCGGGAAGGCCGTCGACCTCGAGCGTGCCTCCGACGGCTCTCGCGCGCTGGGCCATGTTGCGCAGGCCCCTGCCCCGGCCCGCCGAGCTGGCGTCGATGCCCCGGCCGTTGTCGCGCACGCATAGGCGCACGCTGCGCCCGTCGGGCGCGAGCGCGGCACTGAACTCGACCTCGCTTGCCCCCGAGTGCTTGACGACGTTGGCAAAGGCTTCTTGAACGATGCGCAGGATCTGGAGAATCTCGCGCGGCGTCAGGTCCGGGTAGCGCGGAAGGTCCGAGACATTCCAAGCGAGCGTCAGTCCCTGTCGCGCCAGCCGGTCGCTGAGCCGATAGCGGAGGTTGCCGAGAACCGTCAGCAGCTCGCCATCGGCCGGCTCGAGCGAGTCGATCATCAGACGCAGATCGTCGATGCATCCATCGAGCAGCGCCGTCAGCTCGCCGGGGGCGAGGGTGCCCCGTTCGGCGAGCTGTCGCGTCGCGATCAGTTGCGAGCCGACGCCATCGTGCATGTCCCGCATGATCCGTTCGCGTTCGGCGGCCAGCGCCTGCGATTCGTGGGCCGAGCTCAGCCGCTCGTACGAGCGCTCGAGCTCGTCGGCCTTCAGCCGGACGCGCGCCTCCAGCTCGCGATTCACGTCCTCGGTGGCGCGCCGAGCAGCGGCGACCTGACCCAGCAGGTTCCAGAACACCGCAATGAAGAGCACCGGCAGCCCGTAGTGCATGTCGAACGGCTCGGCGTAGGACCAGGTCCCCTGACGGTTCAGCCAGTCGTGAACGCCCAGCAAAAGCACCCAGACCGCCGCGGCGACCAACAGGATACTCTCGACCGAGCGCGAACGGCGCGCGACGTCGAACAGGATCTTGAATTCGTAGGCGCCGATGCAGATCAGGATGAGCAGGACCACGTTGGCTACGCCAAAGATTTGCGTGATCCCGGCGGCCCAGAGCAGGAAAGGAGCCGCTACCGCGAACGCGAGCGCGGCCCGCTCGAGCCATTTCCGTCGCAGGCCGGCGAATCGCAGGGCGAACATCATCATCGCGACGATGACCCAGACGAGCAATGCGACGATCAGCACTTCCCAGTAGAGGACCGGGATCGGGATGTCGACGGTCAGCACGAGCATGCTGTGCAGCGTCCAGAATAACGTCGCCAGGCCGAACCAGCCGTAGGCGCTGTTCCATCGGAGCACGGCCCAGGCGACCAGCACCAACAGGCTCAACGCGGCCGTGATGCCCGTCGTGATGCGCATCGCCGTGACCTGGCGAAAGACGTGCGATTCCCAGAGGCCGACGAGGGGATCGGGCGGGCCGACATACACATCCGACATGCCACCCTGATTGTCTGGATACGCCCGGATCCGGTAGTGCAGCACGTTGCGACCCGGCTTGAGCAGCGCCTCGGGGATCCAATGCAGCTGCGGCCGATACCAGAGCCGCGTCATGGGCTCCGCGAGACGTCCCGGCGTGCCGATCCGCACGCCGTTCACGAACGGAGCGCCGGTCATGCTGAGGCGCGGCACGTAGACGACCGAGAGCTTCACGCGATCCGGGGGCAGCTCGAACTCGATCCGGTACCAGGCGTCGCCGCCAATTTGTGGACGCGTGCGGCTCCAATCGTCGGGCAGCGATTGCGGCTGCCACGGCGCGCCGTCGGGCGGCGGGGTGTCGCCGCCTGTCAGCAGGATCTGAGCCTGC